>JAENYW010000063.1 GCA_016841555.1 Tepidibacillus decaturensis | reverse complement strand
ACGTGGCAGGCCTTGGCAGCTGAACGCGCATCTGGGGTAAACATGGAAGTTGGCGGTGGAATGCTAGGTGCTGTAATTTTTCTAGGCTTTCGCTATCTATTTGGAGATGTAGGAACCGTTGTTATGATTATTACTTTCTTCATGATAGGAATCCTGTTAGCATTTCATTTCTCCTATGTTGAATTTATGAAAAAAATAAAGAGTATACTACAGAAGCTTTTCTTGTTAGGAAAGGAAAGGACGAAGGATTTCCTACTATTGATGAAGGAGAATCAAGGAAATAGAACAAAGAATAAAAAAGTACAGAAGCCTCAAAAACCCCAAGAGCAGGATAAAGAAGAACACATACAAATAGATGAATATAAAGAGCCAATTATCCATGATTTTATGGATCGCTCAAATCAGATAAATCATCCCATGGAAGAAGCCATAGCGCCGATGGATAAGATAAAACCTATACATCAAGATCATAATACGATAGAAGATACCCATGAAATTTCCTTAAATGGGGTTTCTTTAGAAGCAGTTAAGGAAGAGGAAGAAAATTATACAATACCACCTTTTCATTTATTAAACCGTCCAAACATTATGGATCAAGGAAATGAATTTCGTGATATTACCAACAATGCTAAAAAACTAGAAACAACCTTAGAAAGCTTTGGGGTAAAAGTAAAGGTTATGCAAATTCATCGTGGTCCTGCAGTAACTCGATACGAAATTCAACCAGACATTGGGGTTAAAGTAAATAAAATTGTAAATCTATCAGATGATATTGCATTAGCTCTAGCAGCTAAAGATATTCGAATTGAAGCACCTATTCCAGGGAAAGGGGCTATCGGGATTGAAGTGCCTAATTCAGAGGTGGCTATTGTCACGTTAAGAGAAGTATTAGAAAGCTATCAATTTTATGAATCCCAATCTAAATTAAGCCTAGGGCTAGGTCGGGACATATCTGGTGAACCAATTATTGGGAACTTATCAAGAATGCCTCATTTATTAGTAGCTGGTGCAACAGGGTCTGGGAAAAGTGTGGCTATTAATGGAATGATTGCAAGTATTTTATATAAAGCAAAACCAAGTGAAGTCAAGCTTTTAATGGTTGATCCCAAAATGGTTGAGCTGAATGTATATAATGGAATTCCTCATCTTCTAGCACCTGTTGTGACGAATCCTAAAAAAGCGGCAAAAGCATTGAAAATGATTGTAAATGAAATGGAAAAAAGATATGAAAAGTTTGCTGAGCAGGGTGCTCGTGATATAGAACGATATAATACGATGATGCTGAGTGAATCAGAAGCGGATGTCAACAAGCAGCTTCTTCCATATATTGTTGTTATTATTGATGAGTTAGCGGATTTAATGATGGTAGCTCCCAATGATGTAGAGGAATCTATTATTCGATTGGCACAAAAGGCGAGAGCAGCTGGAATCCACTTGATAGTTGCAACACAGCGTCCTTCAGTTGATGTTATTACAGGATTAATTAAAGCTAATATTCCATCAAGGATTGCCTTTGGTGTTTCATCATCAACGGATTCACGAACGATTCTCGATATGAATGGTGCTGAAAAATTGCTAGGCAGAGGAGATATGCTTTATTTGCCTGTCGGTGCTTCTAAGCCAATTCGCATTCAAGGTGCATTTATTTCTGACATAGAAGTAGAAGAAGTCGTTCAGTTTGTTAAAATACAGCAGCAAGCAGCTTATCAACAGGAACTAATCGCTGACGTAAATCATTCGAATGATAGTGATACTGTTGAGGATGAGTTATTTTATGAAGCAGTAGAATTAATTTTAGAAAATAACCAGGCTTCTGTTTCGTTATTACAAAGAAGGCTAAGGGTTGGGTATACGCGTGCAGCTCGTTTAATTGATGAAATGGAGGAAAAAGGATTTGTTGGAGCATATGAAGGGAGTAAACCACGAAAGGTATTGATTACGAAAGAACAATATCAACAAATGAAAATATCTAGTTAAATAGGTTAGTTAGGGCGCTATGCAATTAATAAGTTTTTTTTTTATCAATTTGACAGGTTTTTTTAAAAAAAAATGTTGATTTTATAGAGAAAAAGAAGGAGAATAGAAATATGACGGCGAAGATGTATAATGTCAGACATCTTACGTTTGAAGAAAAGGGGGCTTTGATACGATGGCCTTAAGACCTGATACAAGACCGTTATATTTATTGGTTATAGATAAAATAAAGCAAGATATTGAGCATGGAATATTGAAGCCTGGGAATAGGTTGCCTTCTGAATTTGATTTAGCGAAGGAATTAGGAGTAAGTCGTGCTACATTAAGAGAGGCGCTTAGAATTTTAGAAGATGAAAACGTTATTATTCGTAAACATGGTGTTGGTACTTTTATAAATGCACAGCCGGTATTTACAAGTGGGATAGAAGAACTATATAGTATTTCTCAGATGATTGAGAAAAATGGTTATCAAGCGGGAACAATTTATGTAAGTACGACTCATCCTTCAGCAACTACTGACGACAAAAAAGGCTTTCATTCAGATGAAGTAGAACGGATAGTGCGTATTGAACGTATTCGAACTGCAGATGATGAGCCAGTAGTATATTGTATTGATAAAATTCCCGAAAGCGTTTTACCAAATGATTTTAATTTTCAAAGTGGATCTATATTTGTGGCATTGGAAGAGCAAGCAAGCATTGCTATATCCTATGCTATTACAGAGATTGTGCCTATAGGCTATCATGAAAAAATTTCACCTTTATTGCACTCGCCACCTGAATCTTCCTTATTGGTGCTAAAGCAAATACATTATGATGTAACAGATCGTCCTGTACTCATATCGATTAATTACTTTAGAGCTGATAAATTTAGATTTCAAGTGTTGAGAAAAAGAAAGTAATACTTATTGTATTTGTATATAAGGAGGTGAGGTTTGGAAACCTATTAAACGTATTTCACTACATACCATGATGGTAATTAAAAATTAATTTAGGGGGTTTTACAGTTGAAAAAAGTATTATTACTTATTCTTGTATTAACATTAGCGATGTCAACATTATTAGTCGGTTGTGGCGCTGATAAGGAAACGGCTGATGGACAAGGTGCAAAAATTGGGATGGTTACTGATGTTGGAGGAATAAATGACAATTCCTTTAACCAAAGTGCTTGGGAAGGGCTTCAACGTTTGGAAAAAGATTTAGGAGATAAAGTAAATATTGATAATGCTGAAAGTACAAAAGCTACAGATTATATTCCTAACTTAAACCAATTTATTAGTGCTAATTGGGATTTAACATGGGGAATTGGATTTTTAATGGGTGAGGATGTTAAAAAGGTTGCTGATCAAAATCCTGATGCTAAGCTAGCAATTATTGACTCCTTTGTTGATGCACCAAATGTTGCTTCCGTAACATTTAAAGAGCATGAAGGTTCTTTCTTAGTTGGAGTAGTTGCTGGTTTAATGACAAAATCGAATAAAATCGGATTTGTTGGTGGTATGGATATCCCAGTTATTAAACGTTTTGAAGCAGGCTTTAAAGCAGGGGTAAAAGCAGTTAAGCCAGATGCTGAAATTGCTATTAACTACACTGGTGCTTTCGATAAGTCTGATTTAGGTAAAGCTGCAGCTTCAACCATGTATGACCAAGGAGTAGATATAATTTTCCACGCCTCAGGTTCTACAGGTGATGGTGTATTCAATGAAGCAAGTGATCGCAAAAGTGCTGGTAATAATGTATGGGTAATCGGTGTTGATAAAGATCAGGCTATTATTTTTGGAGATGAAATTACCCTAACATCCATGATGAAACGTGTTGACGAAGCTATTTATCAAGTGTCTAAGGATCTTGTTGAAGGAAATTTCAAAGCTGGTTTAGTTGAATTGGGATTAAAGGAAAATGGCGTAGGTTTACCAGAGAACAATCCTAACATTCCAGCAGATGTATTGAAAAAAGTAGAAGAATATAAAGAGAAAATTGTTAGCGGAGAAATTGAAGTCCCTGCTGAATAAAAGTAAGTAATAATGAAGGCTAGTTAAGATTAACTAGCCTTCATTATCCCAATTGTCAAAGTTATATGATTGTGAATAGTAATCGTTAAATTTGACAATTGGACAACACGACATATTATCCCAAGGGTGAAGATGATGAATGATATTAACTATGTAGTAGAAATGAGAAATATTACAAAGCGATTTCCAGGAATCATTGCTAACGATCATATTTCTTTTAAGGTAAGAAAGGGCGAAATCCATGCCTTATTAGGAGAAAATGGTGCTGGTAAATCAACCTTGATGAATGTTTTGTTTGGTCTCTACCAACCAGAGGAAGGGCAAATCTTAATTAATGAAAAGGAAGTAAAAATCACGGATCCTAATGTTGCTAATGATTTAGGAATCGGGATGGTTCATCAACATTTTATGCTAGTTGAAAACTTTACTGTAACTGAAAATATAATTTTAGGTAGTGAACCTAAAAAGGGTTTGAAAATTAACTATCAAGAAGCAAGAAAAACCGTTACAGCATTATCTGAAAAGTATGGATTAAAGGTAAATCCTGACGCAAAGATAGAAGATATTTCTGTAGGTATGCAGCAACGTGTAGAAATTTTAAAAACACTTTATCGTGGTGCGGATATTTTGATATTCGACGAACCAACTGCGGTTTTAACACCTCAAGAAATTCTAGAATTGGCAGATATCATGAATAACTTAGTTAATGAAGAAAAGTCAATTATCCTTATTACACATAAATTAAAAGAGATTATGGAGATAGCGAACAGTGTGACAATTATTAGAAGAGGAAGGGTAATTGATAGCTTATTAGTTCAAGATACCAATCCTGATGAGTTAGCATCAAAAATGGTAGGAAGAGAAGTAACTTTTGGTGTGGAGAAAAAAGAAGCATCTCCAGGTAATAATATTCTAGAGGTAGCAAATATATTTGTGAAGGACTATCGTGGTGTTCAATTGCTAAACGGTATTTCCCTTGAGGTAAAAGAAGGAGAGATTTTGGGGATTGCTGGTGTAGATGGGAATGGACAAAGTGAACTTATTGATGTTATTACTGGATTAAGAAATGCAGATGGAGGAAAAGTATTATTAAAAGGGAATGACATTACAAATCATACACCAAGATATATAACTGAAGCTGGTGTTTCTCATATACCTGAGGATCGCCATAAACGTGGACTTATCTTAGATTTTACTGTGGGAGAAAATATGGTTATGGAAACCTATTTCTATCCAGATTATCAAACGAATCATTTGCTGGACTATCAAAAAATTAATCAGCATGCGGAGAAGTTAATAGAGGAGTTCGATGTAAGAACACCTAGCGTAAATACACTTGCTAGAGCACTTTCTGGAGGGAACCAGCAAAAAGCAATCATTGCTCGTGAGGTAGATAAAGATCCTGATTTACTTATTGCTGCTCAACCAACTAGAGGACTTGATGTAGGGGCTATTGAATTTATTCATAGGCGTTTAGTTGAACAAAGAGATAAAGGAAAGGCTGTTCTTCTAATCTCCTTAGAAGTAGATGAAATATTATCTTTATCTGATCGAATTGCTGTTATATATGAAGGACAGATTGTAGGAATTGTTAATCCAAAAGAAACAACAGAACAGGAGTTGGGCTTAATGATGGCTGGTGCAGCAAAGCAGGAAGGAGCGATACATCATGAATAAGTTAGTAAAGCTGTTTACAAAGGAATCGTCTCTTATTCCGCTAATGGCAATCCTTTTAGGGTTACTATTTGGTGCATTGGTTATGATAATGGGAGGATATAACCCAATCATTGCATATGCCTCCTTATTCAAAAAAGTATTCGGTGATCTATATAATTTTGGTGAAACAATTAGACAAATTACACCACTTATCTTTACTGGACTGTCTGTTGCTTTTGCTTTTAGAACTGGATTGTTCAATATTGGAGCAGAGGGACAATTTGTGATGGGTTCCTTAGGTGCTGTAATTATAGGGACGCAATTGTCATTACCATGGTATATTCACGCTCCTTTAGCAATACTTGTGGGCGCTCTTTTTGGAGGGATTTGGGGTGGAATTGCTGGATATTTAAAAGCAAAACGTGGTGTTCATGAAGTTATTACAACGATTATGTTGAACTGGATATCCTTATATTTCTCAAACTATATTATTGCTAACTACCTGAGGGAACCAGGACAACAACATTCAGAAATGATTAAACCAACTGCTTCAATATCTTTATTAAATTGGCTATCAGAGGCTTTTGGATACAACGCTCGATTACATTGGGGTACAATAATTGCACTTATTGCCGCATTTATATTTTTTATTATTTTATGGAAAACGAAGCAAGGGTATGAATTAAGAGCAGTAGGCTTTAATCCTCATGCTTCAGAATATGCAGGTATGAACGTTAATAGGAATATTATTAATGCCATGTTTATTGGTGGTGTTTTTGCAGGACTAGGTGGAGCTGTTGAAATATTAGGTGTTTTTAACTACCAAACAATAGCAGCAGGATTCCCTGGATATGGATTTGATGGAATTGCGGTTGCGTTAATTGGAGCCAATACTCCTGTCGGTGTTATTTTGGCATCTATTTTGTTTGGTTCGCTTACCTATGGTGCACCAGGAATGAAGTTTGGAGCTGGGGTACCTATTGAAGTTATTCGAGTGGTTATTGCTTCTGTAATTTTCTTTGTTGCTGCTAGTGGTATTGTGACGTATATACTATCTCTGTTTAAAAGAAAGAAAAAGGAGGTGCTGTAGAATATGGATTTTATTTTCTCTATACTTAGTGATTTAATGCATAATACAATTGTATTTTCTACAGCCCTAATCTTCGCCAGCCTTGGGGGGTTATTTTCTGAAAGATCAGGTGTAGTTAACATTGCACTTGAAGGGTTGATGGTTGTTGGAGCATTTACTAGTGCGGTAGTTACTTACTTTGTTGATACCTCCTTTGGGGGAGGTGCCCTATCTCCATGGATTGGTTTCTTTGCAGCTGCAATAGTGGGGGTTCTGTTTTCCTTGTTACATGCACTAGCATCGGTTACATTTAAGGCAGACCAGGTTGTTAGTGGTGTTGCTCTTAATTTTTTAGCGGCTGGTGCAACAGTATATCTAGTTAAAATCATCTTCCATGGAGCAGGACAAACGAAAACATTACAAAATGTCTTTACAAAATTGTCTATACCCTATCTATCTGATATTCCTTATCTAGGAAAGGCGCTATTTACAGCATACCCTACTAGCTATATTGCATTTCTTTTAGTAGGTGTAGCTTATTATGTCTTATTTAAGACTCCATTTGGCTTACAGCTACGTTCGGTCGGGGAGCATCCTAGAGCAGCAGATACGATGGGTATTAATGTTTACAAGATGAGATATATTGGTGTTATGCTTAGTGGCGCATTAGCTGCTATGGGTGGGGCTACGATTGCCTTAACGACGACAAGTAACTTTTCCCATAATACCATATCTGGACAAGGTTTTATTGCCCTTGCAGCTTTGATTTTTGGAAAATGGCATCCATTAGGAGCGATGGGTGCAGCCTTATTCTTTGGAGTCGCTCAGGCATTAAATCCTTTAGTACAATTATTCGGTTTAACCAAGTATATACCAGTTGACTTTATCTATATGCTTCCGTATATTCTAACTATTCTTGTACTTGCAGGCTTGGTTGGAAAAGCTATTGCTCCAAAAAGCGTTGGTAAGCCTTATGAGACTGGTTCAAGATAAGTCGAAAAACGAAGAGAAGAATAGAAGGATATATAATGATAAAGCCAATTCACATGTATATGACATGTGAATTGGCTTTTTTTTTATTAAAAATTTTTCTGGTAAAAATAACGGTTTTGGGAATGCTAACCTTAAGAAAAATCTTAAGGAGGAAAACTCATGATGAAGAAAGAAAGAGAACTCGAAATTGAATTGGATGATACTCCTGAGTTGTTTCCGCCATCTCCGCCAGAGATAACACCGTATGAAACGGTAACACATCCTACGAGACCAGATAAAGAGTAATTTTGGTATGGGAAAGAAGGAAGAAAAATGAGTAAAAAAACTTTAGTATTCCTGTTTACTATTACTCTTTTATTAACGACGGTTTATTTCTCATATATGGATTTATTAGCTCCTGATCAGCCTACTTTTGGGAAAGAAATCTTAATCAGGGGAAAAAGCGGCGGAGATGTATATGAACTGCAAGGAAGATTAAAGTTCCTAGGATACTATAAAAGTAAAATTGATGGTGTTTTTGGATGGCAAACCTATTGGGCGGTTCGTAATTTTCAGTATAAATTTGGGATGAAAATAGATGGTGTTGTTGGTGCGAAAACAAAATATAAGCTATGGTTAGCGACAAAGAACTGGAAAGCAACAGCAGCAAAAACAGTTAAAACATATGCGACGAAGCAGTATTCAGACAATGATATGAAGCTAATGGCAAATGCCGTTTATGGGGAAGCTAGAGGTGAAGCTTATATTGGTCAAGTAGCGGTAGCATCAGTCATATTAAATCGAGTAAGGAATCCCGCATTTCCTAATACACCATCAGGTGTGATATTTGAACCTGGAGCCTTTACAGCAGTAGCAGATGGCCAAATATGGTTAACTCCTAACGAAACGGCAAAGAAAGCAGTTAGGGATGCGTTATCGGGTTGGGATCCCTCTGGGGGAGCTATTTATTATTTTAACCCCAATACAGCTACCTCTGCCTGGATATGGTCTCGTCCACAAATTAAAAGAATCGGAAAGCATATCTTTTGTAAGTAGAATAGGTATTATTGGAGTGAATAATTTTGTGGAACTGTCCCTTTTGTGGTAATAGCAATGGAATGTATTTTAGAGATGAACAGCTTAAAGGTGTATTGTGTTTAATGCCTGATTGTGGGCGCTTTTCAGAGATCAAGGATACAAATGAGAAGGTGAATGAAGATAATGGTTAAAAAAGGGAGGTAATATACCTCCCTTTTTCTTGTCTAAGATATCTTCGCTTTTTAAAAATATATTAAAAAGAACAGTAGAAATATCCAAAGTATATGTAATCAAGTAAATCTTTTTGATATGCTAACAGTATTAGAAGAGGATAAAATGTCATACATCATTCGGAATAAGGAATAGATAAATAGTTATGGAGGAGATACGGTATGAAAAAAGTTGCTTTAGTTACTGGAGCTTCTGGGGAACTGGGTTCTGTTGTCGCAGTGAATATTGCCCAACAGGGGATAGACATCGTGCTGCACTATAATAAAAACCTCGAACGCATAAAGGAAGTAGAAAAAAAATGCAGGGAAAATGGAGTACAAACATGGATAGTTCAAGCTAATTTTAAAAAAACGGATGAAATTGAGTATATGTTTGAACAATTAAACAAAATGAATATCCACCCAAATATTCTCATTAATAATGCTAGTATTGCTCATTATGGACTCATTCAGGATGTAAATCAAGAAACTTGGCAATCAGTAATGAATACGAATCTAGGAGGAGCTTTCTTTTGTTCAAAGCAGGTAATTCCAGAAATGGTGCGGTTAAAGTATGGCAGAATTATTAATATTTCATCGGTTTGGGGAGAAATTGGAGCAGCCAATGAAGTATTATATTCGACGTCAAAAGGAGCGATAAATAGCTTAACAAAAGCGTTGGCTAAAGAATTAGCACCTTCTGGAATCACCGTAAATGCAATTGCTCCAGGATTTTTTCAATCTAGCATGACGTCGGATTTTACGGATGAGGAACTAAACATATTAAAGAATCAAAACCCAATGAATCGTTTTGCAGATACGAAGGAGATCGCACAAACAGTACTTCATCTGCTTCACGATCATTCCTCCTATATTACAGGACAAATCATAGCCGTAGACGGCGGATGGACATAAAATAATAAAGTATTAATAGAATATAAGTACAACATAATTTTTTGTTGTCAATTTTAGAAATTAGAAAATATTGTGATTTATTTGTGAAATGTTATGAAAAAAAAGATAAATTTTTCCTGCCTGTGATAATATAAATCATAAAGGAATATGGTGTGTACTATAATAACCTACAATCTTTTTCCTTTATTAAACTATTCATTCCTTAATAAAAGATGAGGAGGAGTTTTATGGGAAAGGAAAAAACAATTTATGAGACAGCTCTTGAGCAAGGAATTTCACGCAGAAGCTTTTTGCAGATGAGTACGGCATTAGCAGCGACCCTTGGTCTTAATTTTTCTCAATCAAACCAAGTGGTTAAAGCAATGGAAACACAACCTCGAGTACCAGTAATTTGGCTCCAGTTTCAAGATTGTACTGGATGCTCTGAATCATTTATTCGCTCGACCTCTCCTAAGGTTGAAAGTGTTTTGCTGAATATGATTTCACTTGAATACACCGAGGTTTTATCTGCTGCTTCAGGTCATCACGTAGAAGAAGCGAAGAAACAAGCAATGGAAAAGTATCATGGGAATTATGTGCTAGCGGTAGAAGGTAGCATTCCTCAAGGACCAGGATTTTTAACGATTGGAGGAGTACCTGCCAAAGAAGTTCTTCTTGAGGCTGCAGAAGGAGCAATGGCAATTATTACTTATGGAAGCTGTTCATCTTGGGGGGGGATAGCTGCAGCTAAACCAAACCCAACGAATGCAGTAGCAGTTGATGAATTGATTAAGGATAAGCCCATTATTAAGGTTCCTGGATGTCCACCAGTACCTGATGTGATGACAAGTGTGATTGCTCATATTATAACATTTGGAGCTCTCCCAGAACTAGATCATCAAAAGAGACCAAAAGCCTTTTATCGTCATCGTGTCCATGATAAGTGTAATCGTAGAGCATTTTTCGATGCCGGTCTATTTGCAGAATCATTTGATGATGAAGGGGCTAAACAAGGATATTGCTTGTATAAACTAGGCTGTAAAGGGCCAACTACTTACAGTGCATGTGCAGAAGTTCGTTGGAATGAAGGCACGGGCTATCCCATTCAGTCAGGAAATCCCTGTATAGGTTGTACGGAAAACAATTTTTGGGATAATGGTCCATTCTATGAACGAAGAGCAGCAATTCCAGGTACGCAAACGACAGTTAACCCAGAAAAGGTTGGCTTATATGCAGCAGGTATTACCGCAGCAGGAGTTGCAGGTCATGCAGTTTTAACTTCTGTTTCAAAGAAAAATAATAAAGAAGATAATAATATTGAGTCTAAGGAATAAAGAGGTGAAAATATGGAACGACTAGTTGTAGATCCTGTTACTCGTATTGAAGGACATTTAAGAATTGAAGCAGATTTTGAGAATGGAAAAATTGCGAATGCCTATAGTTCTGGGACATCTGTAAGAGGAATTGAATTAATTGTTCAAAACAGAGACCCAAGAGATATATGGGCGTATACTCAGCGGATTTGCGGTGTATGTACGACAGTACATGCATTAGCATCTGTACGATGTGTGGAACATGCTTTAGATATTAAGATTCCCCAAAACGGTCACTTGATAAGAGAAATCATGAATGAAACATTATTCGTTCATGATCATATTGTCCATTTTTATCATCTTCATGCTTTGGATTGGGTGGATATCGTAGCCTCTTTAAAAGCAGATCCTAATGAAACAAGTAAAATTGCTCAATCTATTTCAGATTGGCCTAAATCTTCTCCTGGTTATTTTAAAGATATACAAAACAAGGTTCAAAAGCTGGTTGACAGCGGTCAATTAGGAATATTTGCTAATGGTTATTGGGGGCACCCATTATATAAGCTTCCCCCAGAGGTAAATTTATTAGCAGTAGCTCATTATCTTGAAGCATTAGACTTTCAAAAGGATATTGTTAAAATACATACTATCTTAGGTGGTAAAAATCCTCATCCTCATTATGTCGTAGGGGGAATGGCTACTCCTCTTAATATTAACGGTGATAATGTAGTAAATGCACAACAGCTTGCTTATATTTCCCAATTGATTGATGAAGCAAGGGATTTTGTTGATAAGGTTTATATTCCAGATTTATTGGCTATTGGTTCATTTTATAAAGATTGGACCTATGGAGGCGGCTTAAACAATTATCTGGTGTATGGTGACTTTTCTACAGGAGATATTCGTGATGTAGATAAATATCGTATGCCAAGAGGAGTTATTCTTGGAGGAAATTTAAATGAAGTTTATCAAGTAGACCCTACAGATCCTACACAAATTCAAGAATTTATCGATCGCTCATGGTACACCTATGATGGAAAAGGACTTGGTGGTGGCAAACATCCATGGGAAGGCGAAACGACACTTAAATACACAGGGCCAGAAGGACGTTATGATCGCTTAGACACTGATGATAAATACAGCTGGTTGAAATCTCCTAGATGGAAGAACGAACCAATGGAAACAGGTCCATTAGCTCGTATGCTGGTAGGATATGCTTTAGGAAGAGATGAATTTGTTGACTGTGTTGACAGCACGTTAAAGAA
>JAENYW010000062.1 GCA_016841555.1 Tepidibacillus decaturensis | reverse complement strand
CATAGCCGTTATGAATCACTTCTATACGACGTATTTCCGGGAATTTTTTTGTGAAATTATTCGCAAAGGCTTCCGTCACCGTCGTAACGACATTTGCTTTTTTCAACACGTTTCGTTCCATACGTTCTTCTAGCTTTTCTCGCCAACGAAGCCCTGAACGATGCATATTTTGGGTCCATGGATCACGAAAGTCAGCAATCCAAGGTAATCCTGTTTTCTTCGCTAGCTTTTTCGCAACCAAATGAGTGGAATAGGGACTTGAGGTAGAAAAAATTATGTCAATCCTTTCTTCCTTTATCGCCTGTATTCCCTTTCTTACTGCAAAGGGTATCCAGAAGATTTGATCATCAGGAATCATAATACCCTTTTTCATACTTTTGATGAAAGTGAAGATTCCTTGTTTTAATCGACTCAAATAGGAGCTTTTGATAGGTTGACTACTGTTCTGTTCTTTTGTAGATGAAGCGTCCTCTGATGAAGTACGTAATCGATTGAGTAGTTGATAAGGATTGATTTCCTTCGCTCGATAGATCTTCACTTCTTGTGGAAGCTGCTTTAATAGACTCTCATCAAATGAAACATCATAGGTTGGGTCTACGGTTAACACTACTGCATCCCAGCCATAGGTTGAAAGATATTTCGTCATTTTTAAAGGACGTTGTACTCCTCCACCACCAATCGGAGGAAAAAGGTAAGAAACAATTAATACTTTTTTATTTTTGTTCATAGATTCATCCTTATCCTCCATCAAATTTTGCTACACAACGTCTTCCTTCTCTTATATACGAACGATAGTCCCGTTTAGCTCTATGTTTTGGGGAATTCTGTTTTTGGTATCGATAACAACAGCATGAGGTGTCATCTTGTTAAATAGCTCAATCCAATTAATCTCTTCAAATTCCTTCTGCATCGCCAGAAGAAATAAACCGTCCGCTTCCTCAACTGCTTCGCTTATATTATCTACTTTAAAGGTCTGCTCCGTTGGTACAGCTGGATCATATGCCTTAACCACCGCACCATTCAATAGTAAATGCTCCACCACTTGATGGGCTGGGCTAATTCGGTCATCATTGGAATAATCCTTCATCGCTAAACCAAAAACGGCTATTTTGGCTCCGCTAAGCGATTTTCCTTTTGCCTCTAATTTTTCCTTCATCATCGCTACCAACATTTCAGGAACACGATCATTGATTAACCTAGCTGTTTTTAGTAGGTTTAATGACACCTGGTTCTCCTCAGCCTTTGGCAATAAATAATATAAGGCATTTGGCAAGCAATAGCCGCCAACACCTGGCCCTGGCACTAATAAATTGACCCGCTTATGGGTATTTGCTGTTTTAATCAGTTCAAAGGTATCGATCCCCATCTTCTCCGCCAAACGAGCAAATTCTTGAACCATCGCAATATTGACATCACGTTGTATATTTTCAATCACCTTTGCTGTTTCTACCACCTTAATAGAAGCGATATGAATTTCTGCTTCGGTTACAAAGGATAGCACCTTTTTTGCCCTTTCAGCAGAACGTTGATTCACTCCGCCAACCGTTAATGGCATATTGATGAATTCTTCAAAGGCTCGTCCTTCGGCAATTCGTTCGGATGCATAGGCTAAATCAAAATCTACTCCAGCGATTAAGCCACTTTCTTCTAAAATAGGCTTAACCACCTCTTCTGTCGTTCCCGGTATAACCGTACTTCGAAGAATAACTAAATCTCCTTTTTTCAATACCTTCGCAAGATATTGAGCAGCACCAATAATATGGGACATGTCTGGATCACCGTTACGAACAGGAATCCCTACGGTAATCATATAGGTGTCTACTTGGTCAGCTGTCTCCTCATAATTGGTTGTTGCCTTAAAACGACCTGCTGCTATTTGCTCCTGTAATATTTCAGAAAGGGATTTCCCCTTATAATATTCCAAATGATAGCTTATCCCTTTATTTATATCATCTACTAATGAATCCAACACATCGATCCCAATCACCTTTGCACCCTTCATCGCATAGCTCAAGGATAGCGGCAATCCGATAAATCCCAATCCAATAACACTTAGCTTCAACCGTTCCATTTTTCTTCCCCTTTAACTGTGAGTATATCAAAAATCATGCACGATATAATTTTATATTAAATTTCTCTCTTTCACAACGTATTTCTGGTAAACGTCCTTTGATTTGGATAGAGTGGTATGCAGATACACACCTTTCATGCTACAATAATAGAGAAGCAAAAAGAACTTATGACATCATTGAACTTTTAAAGGAGAACCCTAGATGAATAAAAAAATCATTGCAATTATTATAACCGTTATTGCGTCTCTTCTTGCCGCTTTTATTCTATTTAACTTATATAAGTATCTTCATTTGTATAATAGCATTTATGAACCTATACCCAATCAAGATTTAATCGTTGAACCAGCACCTACTACTTCAGAAGAAGAGGATGAAAATAAGATAGATCCTTTTACCTTATTGATTCTTGGAATAGATGCCCGTGGAAAGAATATTACCCGTTCCGATACGATGATTTTATCCGTTATCAATCCTAGTACCCATAAACTTACCTTGTTATCTATTCCTCGTGACACATACGCCAAGATTCCTAAGTATGGTAATGACAAGATTAATCATGCTATTGTATATGGGGGAGTTGCGCTAAGTGAAGCAACGCTGGAAAATTTCCTAGGTGTCCCAATTGATCATTATGTGACCGTAGATTTTGAATCCTTCCGTCAAATCGTTGACCAGATCGGCGGTATTGAAATAGACGTAAAAAAACGCATGAGATATTATGACCCTACTGACGGAACGGATATTAATTTACATCCTGGGCTGCAGCTATTAGATGGGGAAAATGCTCTAGATTATGCCCGCTATAGAAAAAGCAGCATCGGTAAAGGAGATTCTGATTTTGATCGGATGGATAGACAGCATGAAGTGATTAAGGCACTTACCGATAAAGTTAAGGATAACCTTTCCATCGGGATGATTTACGACATGATGGATATTATCGGTGATCATCTAAAGACAGATCTTACCCATACGCAAATTATCGAGATGTACAAAACCTTTAATAATTTTTCATCGGAAGATATTGAAGAAATCTCGCTTGAAGGGGAAGGAAAGAGAATGCCCTATGGAGAGTATGAACTATATTTTTATGTGGTGTCCGAGGATGAGAAGGATCGAGTAAAGGAATTATTGGAGGATGCTTTAGAAATACAGGAATAAGGTGATATCATGTTGCTTATGAAAAACCAAAAACAGCTAATCCTAGCTATTCTAAAGAAAGAGAATAAGCGATTATTCTCCAAGCATAAAGGTGAGTTGTTAGATAAGACAATTGAAGACTTGGCACAAATGCTACGCAATGAAATAGTGAATGACCCTAATAAAAGCTAAAGTACCCTTAAAGGGTGCTTTTTTTTGTGTGTTTAAATGCTACTTATTCTGTCCATACTACTATTAAAAAGATTTTAATTATCGCCCGTTTTTAAAGGAGAAAAGATGGAATTAACGTTAGCCTTTCTTGTTCGAAAGCTTGGACATATCACCATTTATCTGATTTTTACCCTACTTATCATTCGTGCTTTACAGCTTCATAACCCTCGTTTTAAGGGGGTTAACTATATCATTGCTTTTACCGTTGCATTTTTTTATGCATTGTCTGATGAATATCATCAATCGTTAACTGACTTCCGTGACGGGCGTTGGATGGATGTGGGAATTGATAGCATTGGGATAATTATGGGAATAAGTTTACAAAAAGGGATGCGTATATATATGAACAGACAGCAGGAAACAAATAGGTTTTTTAAAGGATTATTCTTTGGAATACTCTTTAGCCTTCCCTTATGGGCAATGATCATTTCCGTTTTTTTATGGATGCTGTGAAGGAGGAATCAACTTGCTTTGGCTGAGAGCTTGGGGACCTGTTCTCTTATGGATGTCGCTGATTTATCTTCTTTCGTCCTTACCTATTTAATTTGTTAGAATATCGTGCATTTTTACCCTTTCTTCCTCTTTAACAAGATAATACCACAGATTAAATTTTCCAAAGCGTTTCGAATAACCCTTTACTGTATATGGATAAATATTTTCACTTGTTTTATCATGATAGGTTTCCACTATTTTTATCATATCCTTTTTTGGTATATCCGTTTTAAAATGATCACCAATAATTTCCATTAAATCAAAGATATGATTAGCAGAGCGTAAATCTGTACTCTTATCAAATAATGCTTGAAGAAAATTCTGCTGTCTGGATATACGTCCAATATCTGCTTGTTTATCATGACGGAAGCGTACATAGAAAAGTGCTTGCTTTCCATTTAGTATCTGTAGACCAGGCTGCAAGCTCCCATCATCATCGGAAATTCTTTTTTCTACATCAACTTCAATACCACCAATCGTATCGATTGCTTTTTCAAAGCCAACAAAATCTATCATGGCGTAATGATCGATATGAATATCAAAAAACTTCTCCACAGATGCTAAAACGGTGGGAACGCCTCCGTAAAAAAAACCATGATTTACTTTATCCTCATATCCATATTCAGCAAGTTCCATATAGGTATCTCGAGGGACAGATACAATATGGATGGTTTCCTTTTCTGGGTTAAGTCTTACCACCATTATTATGTCAGAGCGACCACCTGTTGTCTTATTATTATCTACTCCTAATACCAGAATATTTATCGATTTATCTATTTTATCTAATTCGTGTAGTTTGTGTAGTTTGTCTAATTCGTCTAGTTTATCTAGTTTGTCTTTTAATTCTTTTGTAGAAGTAGTTGCTTCTATTTCGTTACTAGACTCCTCTCCTTCGTTACTAGGCTCTTGTACAATTCTCGGTATTTCTTTATAAGAATTGCCTATCGTATTCCAAAAATAGATGGCATTAAATAATATAGCTGCAATAATAATTGCAACAGATATCATTAGTCTTATTAGTACTTTTTTGTTCATATACTACTCACCTTCTAACTTTCATTTTGTTAAAAACAAAATGCTTAAATGCATCCACCTCTTCAATTCCCATGAAAAAAATTAAAATTCCGTATAGAAATACACCCAGCATAACACTAATAAGTACTGCTAATAGGTTAGAGCCAACATTGCCATATATGATTTTATAAGAGAAGTGAACTCCTATTCCCATCAAAGCACTTACAACAGTTGTTTTAATAAATGTATTCCTTATGTTACTAATACCATAATCACCAATTTTCTTATACAAACTAACCATTAATAAAACCGTACTTAACAAAGCAGAGAGTGATGTACCTAGAGCTAGACCACCAATTCCCATATAAGGAACTAGTGAAACACTAAAAGCTATATTTAAAACAACCGCAATCGCCCCATTGATTGTGGCCGTCTTGGTATCCTTCAATGCATAAAAAGCACGATTCAAAACATCACGTAAAGAATACCCTAACAGTCCAATTCCATAAAACAACAAAGCAATTGACGTCATTTCACTAGCATTTCGATTAAATGCTCCCCGTTCAAAGATTAACCTTACAATCGGTAGTTTTAAAATCATAAATCCCACCATCGCAGGTAACACTATGAGCACTAAAATATTCACTGTTTTTTTTAATAATTTATTGAAAGCCTGCTGGTTTCCTTCATTATAGTATTTTGACATCAATGTATAATATACCGATGCCACTGTAGCAGACATTAATCCTACAATAAATAATACCAATAGATTAGAGAAATTAAGTGCAGCCAAACTACCAATAGGTAAGCTGGATGCCAATACTCTATCCACCATAGTATTAATTTGCTGTATTCCATTCCCAATCAAAATAGGTATCACTAAAATACCAACTCTTCTTAATCCTTCATCCTTTATATCCCAGACTATCTGATATTTATGATTAAGATTTCTAATAAGTGGTTGTTGCAATAAGAGCTGTCCTATACCTCCTATTACCACTGCAACTGCCAAACCGGTAATCCCAAATGAGTTAGTAAAAAATAACATAGTAATAATCATGGTAACATTCATCGGATAAGCTATTGCTGCAGGAATGAAAAATTTGCCATGGCTATGTAATCTTGCTCTATCTAAGGTTATCCAGCCCGATAACACTATCGATACAAATAAAATTTTGGTCAATTGTACCGTTAAAACAAAAGCTTCTACTGAAAATTCAGGAGCAAATATGGAGACAATTTGCTCCGTAAATAGCATTCCTAAAACTGTTAATAAAAGCAAAAAACCAATAAAAAATGTATAAATAACATTAATAAATTTCTCTCTCACTTGCTCTGATCTATTTGTTAAATAATCTGAATACACTGGAATAAAAGTGGTATTTAGAGCAACTAATACTAAGCCTGTAATTACAGATACAATCGTTTGTGCCATGACAAAAGCATCTGTTTGTATGCTTGTTCCATAGTATGATGCCATAATCACATCTCTCAAGAAACCTATAATTTTACTTAATAATGTAATAACGGTAATACCTAGTGCTACTTTAGCAACTTTATTTGACATAGTAACCTCTTTGTTTAAATTTTTTCCACAAAACAGCATTTAGTTTTCATCTTTTTATGTAATAATACTCGTGACAATACCTATATAATAAAAGAATTGCAAAATATAGAGCTTCATTATAAAAGATTGATAATGAATTCAGTTGGATGAACATGCTAATTAAAGTAATAAATATATATACAGTTCTTTTGTTCATGTATATTAGCTTATATGAACAATAAAACATTGCTACCCAAAGAGATAAATATATTACAAAACCAATTATTCCCGTCTCCAAAAGTACTTCTAGAAAAGAATTATGAACATACATAGCTTTTGAAAAATGTTCTAAATTATATGGAATAGTGGAATTTATACCAATTCCCATAGGATTTTCTTTGAAAGTATTAATAGCATTCATCCAAATTGTAAATCTTCCAGACCCACCATCTTGAGCTATTTCATTAAATCTTTGTGTAATATAGTTAATTATATTAAAGTTATCTTGATATTTTAAAATTATTACGAAAAGAATGGCCGCTATAAATATTATTTTAAGTTTAGTTTTTCGATTACGACTTACTAATAAAAATACTACTATACCTACAATAATCGATATATAAGCCCCTCTTGATAGTGACAGAATAATTGCTACTGTTGCCAAAAGAAAGCCTATTTTATTCATCCTTGAATGAAGATTAGTTAATGTGAAAAAAAAATAGAGAGTTACATAAAATACAAATATATTAGGATCTCCTGAAACTGTTCCTGTTAGTCTTGGTGTAGACCTATCTAACAGTAACCCATAAAAATTAATTTCATTACCAATGTACTCCATTCCTGATGCATAAACCCCAATCAGGTAATAAGATAGAGAGGATATTATCCCTACTAATCCTGCTTTGGAGATGATTAACTCCAAATTTTCAATTCTAATATTGATAATTAATCCTCTTAATGTAAAATAAAACATGAATAGTATGATATATAAAATGATAAATCGAATACTAGATTCTGGATAATTAAAATTTAGCGCAGTCATTAAGTGAAAAAAAATAAATGTTACCATTAGTATTTCAAATACATACAATCTATTATATTTTAACTTGTGAATTGATAGCATTAATGTAATAGGTAACATTACCATAAATGGTTTTAACGAAAACCCAATACTTAGATAAAATATTCCAAAGTATAATGATATAACTAAAAGGTAGAATAGGTTTTCAATCCTATTTTTCTTGATTTTTATCATTGTAATAGGCATGTTTCACCTTCTAACTTTTTTATCTACTCAAAGCTATTAATTAAATCAACGTCGTATTCATCATTTGTTTTTTGTAATAAGTGAATAATAACCTTCTCTGCTGAGTACTCTTTAGATTTATTTAAACAATTTCTTTTCCATTCATTTATTTTACTGATATTTTGAGATGCATATGTTAGCTTATTTATTAGATCATCTATATTACCCATTTCATAAATCATACCTGTTTCATTATTGATAATTACATCTTTATGTGAATCCCAATTAGACGCAATTACTGGTACACCTGATGCGTAAGCATCTATTATAGTTCCTGGAATACCTTCTGTTTTATATAATGTTGGAAAAATGAGCAAAAAATAATCCTTGATTGTTTCAACTGATTTATCGTAATCAATTATTCCTTTGTATTTTATATATTCAGGAAATCCTCTTTCCAGTTCTTCAAACTTTTTTTTATATTTAGAATCAATTCTTCCATATATATCAAGGAAATAAATACTTTTTTTTTCTCTCTCATTTATCTCTGTAACTGCTTCAATAATATCTTCTATCCCTTTTTCTTTGAGAATACGAGAAAACGTACATATCCTTAATGGTTGATTCAATTTGTAAACTAGATTTTTTTCTTTAATGATGTCTAAATCTTTAAAATTATTAAGTTGATACACATTGTTATACCTTAACGCATGTAATTCATTTAACATGGTATTCGTCTCAACAAATACACCATCTATCTTTTCCGCAAAAAAACTAACAAACTTATTTTTTTTCATTTGTTTAGGGAATCCACCACCGATAGCCAAGCAATAAACTTTTATCTTAAGAAAAAAACTCAATAAATAAAAAAATGGAATGAATAGATTTCTCCCCCTATTAGAGGTATTAATAATAATTTTCTTTGATTTAGCTGCAAGTCTTAATGAACTAAAGAAGGTTCTAATCATGTTCTTATTCCAATTATTCGTATCTGTATATAAAACTTGATCATTACCTAATCTCTTCTTTATCTCATCATGTAGTATTTTTGTTTTTATAGTTTGTCCATCATAAAATTCTTTTTCATATCCAAAATGACCAACTATACCTATTTCAGCTTTCATCTTTACACCCTCTTTTATTCTTCATCAACTTTAGAAATAAAAGCTTTATGCTTGCCACTAAAATCTCTTTGTTGTAGGTTATCAAAAAGCAAAATATTCATATCATCTGAAAAATAATATTGGCATTCCTTCAGTAATTTCTTTTTCTGTTCCTTCGTGATCTCTTTCTCTATATTTATTATTAATTCACCCTTTTTTTCTTGTATTGCCTGATAAACAAGAGATATGTTATGTTTGTTTGTTAAATTTTTGAAAACATAACCAAGATTAAGACTTGGATATTTATTTTGTTTCCCATAGATGACTTTTCCTATTCTACCAACTACTTCTTTAACTATTTTATGTTGCATTCCGCAAGGGCAAATAGTTTCATTATCAAGGATAATACTATCACCTAATCTATATCTAATAAGTGGAAAGGAATCTGAAATCAAGTTTGTGATGATTGCCTCACCTTTATCCTCCTCCACTATGACATTTTCCATTGTAATATGCATATTGCCATAAGGACATTCATATGCGATAATACCAGTTTCGGTGGCACCATATTCACTTATAATCTTTTTTCCAAAAGCCTTCATAGCCTCATCTTGATAGCTATCATAAATTTTTTCAGAAGTACCTTTTATCATCTTTAGATTAAATGGCCCTAATGAATGCTTGTTTATTACTTTTGCTACTTCGTAAATAATAGATGAATAGCCTTCTAAATAAGCTGCTTTCTTCAATTTTTTCGAAAATTTAACTATATCTTTATATCTAAATGAAAATAATCTAAAGCGATTCACTAGAGTATCCAGTATGAAAGTAATCATCTTTTTCTTAAAATGAAAACTATATCCCCAAAAATAGCCATTTGATTCCCATGGTTTAACACCATACCATGAGTATCCTCTAAATTGTGCTGCTCGTTGTCCAGCATCCCACTCACTATTCTTATAGAAAGCTAATTGTTCACCTGTAGAGCCTCCAGTCATAGAATAAAAAAGTTTTCTGTAATTATCTTTATTTTGAACTCTTTCTGTTTCTTGAATTAGATCTTTTTTTTGAATAATAGGTAATTTTTTAATATCGTCTAACGTCTTTATATCTTCTGGCTTTATCCCTAATTCCTGAAATTGTTCTTTATAAAAGTATGACTTTTCATATGCAATACCTACTATCCTTTTTAGTTGCTTCAGTTGATGTTTTTCTAGCTCTTCTATACTCCACTTCTCAGATTCCTTAAGAAATTTATATTTTTCAATTAGTTCAGGACTCCTTAGTCTTAACCCTAGGTTAAAAATCAATTTATGAAGCATATTACCCTCCTTTTACATATGTAGGGATTATTACACTTGCCCTCTTGTCCACTATTTTTACATTATTTTTTTATTTAGTTGAAATTTTAAGCTTTCACGAGGCTTATAATGATTAATTGTCTTATCTAACCCCTCTACTATGTTGTACGTTGGAATCCAACCTAATTTTTCAGTAGCTTTCCCTACATTAAAATACGATTCCTTTATATCTCCTTTTCTATCTGGTCCATATTGAACTCCTATATCTGATTTCATGAGCTTTTTCATCATATGATATAGCTCTTTTATAGAAGTAGCCTTTCCAGTTCCTATATTAAATACGTCTCCATTTCCTTTATATAATGCCTTTATATTCGCATCTATAACATCTTCTATATAGATAAAATCTCTTGTAGCACTACCATTTCCATAAATAGTTGGTGCTTCTCCTTTAAAAAATTTATCCATAAAAATAGCAATAACTCCTCCTTCTCCTTTTGGATCTTGCTTGATACCAAATACGTTTGCATATCTAAGAATGGTATAGCTTAAATCATAGTATTTACTGTAGGTTTTAATATAATTTTCTGGAGTGTATTTAGAAATACCATAATATGAGCTGGGATTAATTTGATGTTTTTCATCGATTCCCAAATATTGTGGTTCTCCATAAACTGCCGCGGAGGATGCATAAATAATTTTCTTAACATTGGTTTCCTTACAAGCTTCTAATATATTAATCGTCCCTAAGATATTGACATCTCCATCAAAAATAGGGTCATTGATTGATTTTTGCACATCGATTTGTGCTGCTTTATGATAAACAACATCAAATTTTTCCTTATTAAAAACAGCTTTTGTTTGGGGACTACCTATATCTAACTTATAAAACTTAGCCTTTTTATTCAGGTTTTCTAGCTTACCTGTAGATAAATTATCTATTACAACAACCTCATGTCCTTCCTTAGTCAATCTATCTACTATGTTAGAACCAATAAAGCCAGCTCCACCTGTTACTAATATCTTCAACTCATCTCACTCCTATCTAGCGCCTTCTCCAGTTAAAACTATTTTTATCGTCTTTATAATAATTTTTAGATCCAAAAGTATACTTCTACTATTAATGTAGTACATATCAGCTTCCCATTTTTCTTTAGGGGTCACTTCATAGCCACCATTTATTTGTGCATACCCTGTAATTCCAGGTTTTACTTTTAATCTATGCAAAAATCCAGGGATCTCTTTTTCAAACTCAATAGAAAAAATTGGTCTTTCTGGCCTTGGACCAACAATACTCATATCTCCTTTAAGAACATTGAATATCTGTGGCAATTCATCAATTCTTGTCTTCCTAATGATAGCCCCTACTTTTGTTACTCTTGGGTCTTTTTTTTGTGCCCATTGAGCACCATTTTGCTCTGCATTAACCCCCATTGACCTAAGCTTATAAATGGTAAATTTTTTACCATCTTTCCCTACTCTTTCTTGCGAGTAAATAGCAGGTCCAGGTGTTTCGAAGATGATTGCTAATCCAAAACTAATCATGAGTGGAATTCCTATGATTAATCCCAAAAGAGAGATAATAATATCTAATCCTCTTTGAAAGATTTCATA
Organism: Tepidibacillus decaturensis; assembly: GCA_016841555.1. GTDB lineage: Bacteria > Bacillota > Bacilli > Tepidibacillales > Tepidibacillaceae > JAENYW01. Next base: position 725 of record JAENYW010000062.1, on the reverse strand, counting down.
TACATTCTCTTCTCCACGTCTATATAATTTCGTCTCATAATCCCGATAATATAAAGATATATTTTCAATCATCTTGTTCAACGTTCTTCCTCCTTGTAAACTATAAAAAACTTGTTTACTTTATAAAATTATGTATATGTATCGTTCTCGTTCAAAAGAACTATTTTTTTTACAATCTCCAATAGCTATATCCCTTTTCTTCAATTTCTGATCTATCTAAGATACTCTTAACATCAATAATTATTTTCTCACTGTTATCGAAATTTCTATATAACGAATCTATTTCTTCTAAACTCATTTTTTTAAATTCATCATGCGCAACAGCTAAAACGATACAGTCAGCATCTTTGATGTTATTCATATCAACCAAATCAATTCCATATTCATATTTGGCTTCTGTAACATCAGCTTTAGGGTCTACAACAATGGGTTCGATACCATACTCTCTTAAACTTTCAATAATATCTATCACCTTTGAATTCCTAGTATCCGGTGTATTTTCTTTAAATGTGATTCCAAGAATAACAACCTTAGACTGTTTCACTATTTTATTTGCATGAACTAATTTTTTAATTATGGCTTCAGCCACAAATTTACCCATACTATCATTGATTTTTCTTCCTGATAATATGATTTGACTATGATAACCTAATTTCTCAGCTTCATATACAAAGTAATATGGGTCTACGCCAATGCAATGGCCTCCTACAAGTCCTGGATAAAAC
>JAENYW010000061.1 GCA_016841555.1 Tepidibacillus decaturensis | reverse complement strand
ATTTATACCGCAGGTCAATATTATTTTGGATGAAATGCTTCATCATATAAAGCAACATAAATAATAATTTTGAACAGGAAAAGGGTGAAAACCGTGGAACCTATTTCACAAATATGGACACCTGAATCATTGCCATGGTTACAATTTAACCTTTCTAACTCGTTGATGACCATTGTAACCTCTATAATCGTATTAATCATTGCGATTGCGGGGACAAGAAAGCTAACATCTGATGTGCCAAAGGGATTACAAAATTTTCTTGAATGGGTAGTAGATTTTGTCTATGGTATTATCGGAAGTACAATGGATAGAAAAAAAGGTGAAGCGTTTATTTATTTAGCCCTAACCTTAATTTTCTTCATATTCGTTGGTAATTTGTTAGGGCTACCGTTTAATTTTATTACGATACACGAAGAGCCGTTATCTTTATTTGGAATGGAGATTATTTCTGAAGACATGATTCAAGCATCTGAAGTGCTTCATGATGGTCATCAAGTAGTAGAGGTGGCATGGTGGAAATCACCAACGGCAGATGCAAGTGTAACATTAGCATTATCATTTTCTATTGTTCTTTTAACCCATTATTTCAGTTTGAAATACATAGGGGTAAAAAATTATATCAAGCATTATTTTCAACCATCCTTTTTATTTTTCCCGCTTCATCTCATTGAGGAATTTGCAAAAACCTTAACATTAGGCTTCCGTCTATTTGGGAACATATTTGCAGGGGAAATTCTCATTGCAGTCATTATGATGATGTCAGTTGTAGGGATACCGGCATTAATAGTATGGCAAGGCTTTAGTATTTTCGTAGGCGCGATTCAAGCCTATGTATTCACCATCTTAAGTATGGTGTATATTTCACAAAAGATAGAGCATCATTAAGCACAAAAACAAAAACAAGTCTATTAATGAAAATTTTCATTAATAATAAATAATTTTTTAAATATAAGGAGGACATTCAAATGGAAATATTGGCAGCAGCTATTGCTATCGGTTTAGCAGCTTTAGGAGCTAGTTTAGGAAATGCATGGGTTATTCAACGTACTTCAGAGGGTATTGCTCGTCAACCAGAAGCACGTGGTTATTTACAAACAACAATGTTTATCGGTGTAGGTTTAATCGAGGCATTACCTATCATCGTTGCAGTATTTTCTTTTATAATCTTATTCAGATAATAAGGCACTGGATAAATGTGGCAGGGGGAAGTACTACTTCCTCAGACTGACGAGAAAATCGTCAGGATGACAGCTTGTAAAGAAATTTCTAGATCAAGGCGCGACGACAGCTAGGGATAGCAGCGTATACAAACATACGTAAGAGTCCTAGATGGAGAAGTAACGCAGAGATAGGGATTTCTCTACAAGCTGGGGGAGATTGCTGCTTCCTGCCTTCCTTTTGTCTGTTAGCATGAAGGGAGTGATATTGTGTCATTCAGTATAGGAAGTTTTATTTTACAGATTGTTTCTTTTGCTATATTGTTGTTTTTCCTTTATAAATACGCCTTTGGCCCATTGCTAGGCATGATGGAAAAAAGGCAGAATACTATTGCAAATCAACTAGAAACAGCGGATAAAAAGCAAAAAGAAGCAGAAAATCTATTAAAAGAACATCAGGCAGCTTTACAAGAAGCTCGTGAAGAAGCGCATGAAATTATTGAAAAAGCGAAAGCATCAAGCCGAAAAATGGCTGATGAAATACTAGAAGCATCAAAAGCCGAAGCGGAACGTATGAAGGGCCAAGCACTTCAAGAAATTAACCTTGAAAAAGAAAAAGCAGTTGCAGCACTTCGTGAGCAGGTAGCAAGCTTGTCTGTGCTGTTAGCTTCTAAAATTATCGAAAAAGAATTGGATGCAAAAACACAGTCCAAATTAATTGATGATATGATGAAGCAAGTAGGAGAAGGCTTATGATTGAAGGGTTAGTTGCAAAACGTTATGCGAAGGCTTTATTTGAAGTTGCAGATGAAAAGAAGCTTTTAGATGAAGTAGAAAGCGACTTACAGTTAGTGCTTAATGTGATGAAAGAGACAGATGGATTTGATAATTTTATACGTCATCCTAAAGTAGGGATGGACGTAAAAAAAGATATCGTCACAAAAGCATTTCAAAATGAAATAACAGAAATAAGCCAAAATTTATTGTATCAATTAATTGATAATCATCGTATGGAATACATCAAAGAAATTTTATTTCAATTTGTCTTATTGGCAAATAAAGCAAGAAAAGTGGTAGACGTAGAAGCAGTTACTGCATTTGAACTAAACCAAACGGATAAAGAGGCTATCGCTCAATCATTAAATAAAAAATTTAACAAGTCTGTTCGTTTAATAAACGTAATAGAACCATCCATTATTGGTGGAATGGTTGTCAAGATTGGCAATCGTATCTATGATGGTAGCTTACAAGCACAGTTAGAAATGATGAAGAAAAAACTTATTTAATCGCGAGTTTAAAGTTAGGGGTGGAAAAATGAGTATCAGACCTGAAGAAATCAGCTCGCTAATCAAACAGCAGATTGAATCCTATAAATCTGAAATCGAAGTTGCAGACGTAGGTACCGTGATTCAAGTTGGGGACGGTATTGCCCGTGTTCATGGCTTGGATAACGTAATGGCAGGTGAGCTGGTTGAATTTTCAAATGGCGTTATGGGAATGGCACTTAACTTAGAAGAACATAACGTTGGTATCGTTATCTTAGGACCATATACGGAAATCCGTGAAGGAGATCAAGTAAAGCGCACAGGACGTATCATGGAGGTCCCAGCTGGAGAAGCACTTCTAGGTCGTGTGGTGAATCCATTAGGACAACCAATAGATGGTAATGGACCAGTTCAAACATCAGAGTATCGTCCTATTGAATCACCTGCACCTGGGGTTATTCAACGTAAATCCGTTCATGAACCGATGCAAACGGGTATTAAAGCAATTGATTCCATGATTCCAATTGGACGTGGTCAACGGGAGCTAATCATTGGTGACCGTCAAACTGGTAAAACAGCGATTGCCGTAGACACGATCATTAACCAAAAAGGACAAGATATGATTTGTATCTATGTTGCAATTGGTCAAAAGCAATCAACAGTAGCAGGTGTTGTTGAAACATTACGAAAGCATGGTGCTATGGATTATACCATCGTAGTATCTGCAGGTGCTTCGGATCCAGCACCATTGTTATTCTTGGCTCCATATGCAGGTGTATCAATGGGAGAATATTTTATGTATAAGGGTCAGCACGTATTAGTTGTATATGATGATTTATCGAAACAGGCAGCAGCCTATCGTGAATTATCTCTATTATTACGTCGTCCACCAGGACGTGAAGCATTCCCAGGAGATGTGTTCTATTTACACTCTCGTTTATTAGAACGTGCGGCAAAGCTAAGTGACGCTTTAGGTGGAGGTTCATTAACTGCACTTCCATTTATTGAAACACAAGCAGGGGATGTATCAGCATATATTCCAACAAACGTTATCTCTATTACCGATGGACAGATTTTCTTGGAATCTGACTTATTCCATGCTGGTCAGCGCCCAGCGGTTAACGTTGGTATCTCTGTATCCCGTGTAGGTGGTAGTGCACAAATTAAAGCAATGAAAAAAGTAGCAGGAACCCTTCGTCTTGACCTAGCTCAGTATCGTGAATTAGCAGCATTTGCTCAATTCGGTTCTGATTTAGATAAAGCCACTCAAGCGCGATTAACACGTGGAGAAAGAACGGTAGAGATTTTAAAGCAGGGTCAATATCAACCAATGCCAGTTGAAAAACAGGTAATCTCTATTTTTGCTGCAATTAAAGGCTTCCTCGATGATATAGCAGTGGCAGATGTGAAACGCTTTGAAGAAGAGCTACTCACTTATATAGATAATCATCACAATGAAATTTTTAAAAGCATTCGTGAAACAAAAGACTTATCTGATGAAACGCAAGAAAAACTTAAAAAAGGTATTGATGAATTTAAGAAAACATTCGTCGTTTAAGGATCTTAAGGTTCATAGATAATCATTAATGTGAGGTTTCACATTAGATTACTTACTACTGAATAATATCAGTGAATAAAATGATCTTATTCAAAAGGTGGTGAAATGGAATTGCAGGGAACGCGTGAGATAAAACGTCGGATAAAAAGTGTTCAGAATACAAAGCAAATAACAAAGGCGATGAAAATGGTAGCAGCGGCAAAGCTACGTCGAGCACAAGAACGGGCCGAAGCATCGCGTCCTTATTCGGATAAAATGAAAGAGGTTATTACATCCATTGCATCTAGAGCGGAGGATGTAGAGCATCCGTTACTCGAAGTTCGAAATGTGAAGAAGACAGGCTACCTTGTTATAGGTTCAGATAGGGGCTTAGCAGGCGGTTATAATGCGAATCTTCTTCGAAAAGCCGTACAAACCATCAAAGAACGACATCAATCATCCGATGAATATGTAGTTTTTAGTATTGGTCGTAAGGCAAGAGATTTCTTTAAGAAAAGAGAGTATCCTTTGATTGGTGAAATTATTGGCATATCTGATTCACCAACATTTGCAGATATTAAAGAAATTGCTAAAACAGCAGTAAACATGTACGCAGAAGGTATATTTGATGAACTGTACTTAGTATATAACGAATTTATTAGTGCGATTCAGCAAACGCCAATCGAGAAAAAGCTTCTTCCTTTAGTTGCGACGGAAGAAGAAACACAGGATGTACGTACACAAATCGATTTTGAACCATCAGCAGAAGAGGTATTAAATGTATTACTACCGCGATATGCTGAAACGTTAATCTATAATGCATTGTTAGAAGCAAAAGCAAGTGAGCATAGTGCAAGAATGACGGCGATGGGTAGTGCGACTGATAATGCAGAAGAAATGATAGGCGTATTAACACTAACTTACAATCGTGCAAGGCAAGCATCCATTACACAAGAAATTTCAGAGATTGTTGCTGGAGCGAATGCTTTGTAAGGATTATAACAAGTAAGGAGGTATACTGATGAATAAAGGACGCGTAGTTCAAGTAATGGGCCCGGTAGTAGATATAGCATTCGAACGTGGATCATTACCTGAAATCTATAATGCGATTACCATTAAACATAAAGCGCAGTCATCTGGGGAAAAAGATATTGACCTCGTAATTGAGGCATCTCTTCACCTAGGAGATAATATCGTCCGTTGCGTTGCAATGGCATCGACAGATGGCTTAGTTCGCGGTATGGAAGCAGAAGATACAGGAAAACCAATTTCTGTACCTGTTGGTCGAGCTACATTAGGACGTGTGTTTAATGTATTAGGACAACCAATAGACGAAGTTGGTAATGTAGAGGCAGAAGAAAATCATCCTATTCATCGACTAGCACCATCCTTCGATGAATTATCTACACAGGATGAAATCCTGGAAACAGGAATTAAGGTTATTGACTTACTTGCGACATATGCAAAGGGTGGTAAGATTGGACTTTTTGGTGGAGCAGGTGTAGGGAAAACCGTATTAATTCAAGAGTTAATTAATAACATTGCTCAAGAACATGGTGGTTTATCCGTATTTGCCGGTGTTGGTGAGCGTACTCGTGAAGGAAATGACTTGTATCATGAAATGAAAGATTCTGGTGTTATTGATAAAACATCCATGGTATTTGGTCAGATGAACGAACCTCCAGGTGCACGTCTTCGAGTGGCACTTACAGGCTTAACCATGGCTGAATATTTCCGTGATAAGGAAGGCCAAGATGTATTATTATTTGTTGACAATATATTCCGTTTCACCCAAGCAGGTTCTGAAGTATCTGCGTTATTAGGTCGTATGCCATCAGCCGTTGGTTATCAGCCAACCTTGGCAACGGAAATGGGTCAGCTACAGGAAAGAATTACCTCAACAAAGAAAGGATCTGTTACATCAATCCAAGCCATCTATGTTCCTGCAGATGATTATACAGATCCAGCACCAGCAACAACCTTTGCTCATTTAGATGCGACCACTAATTTAGATCGTAAAATTTCTGAGCTAGGTATTTATCCAGCGGTTGATCCATTAGGTTCTACATCACGTTTATTATCACCAGCTGTTGTTGGTGAAGAGCATTATCAAGTAGCGCGAGAAGTACAAATGATTTTACAACGCTACAAAGAGCTACAAGATATTATTGCTATTTTAGGAATGGACGAACTATCTGATGAGGATAAATTAACAGTAACTCGTGCTCGTAAGATCCAACGTTTCTTATCTCAACCCTTCCACGTTGCAGAACAATTTACGGGTGTAGCTGGAAAATATGTACCAGTACAAGAGACTGTTCGTGGATTTAAAGAGATATTAGAAGGAAAACATGATGATTTACCAGAAGCAGCTTTTCTATATGTAGGCTCGATTGAAGAAGCAGTAGAAAAAGCAAAAAATATGTAAGTTGACCCCCTGTAGAAGGGAATGATGAGTAAATGAGTACGATTCGATTAGAAATAGTAACACCTGAACGTATCGTATATGGTGAAGAAGTAAATATGGTTATTGTAAAGGGCGAATTAGGTGAAATCGGTATTTTACCGAAGCATGCTCCTTTTGTAACGCCACTTGTTATTTCTGTAGTTCGAATTAAAAAAGATGGAACAGAGCAAGAAGTAGCGATAAGTGGCGGATTTCTTGAAGTAAATCCAGAAAAAATCGTTATATTAGCTGAATCAGCGGAGCTTCCTGCGGAAATAGACATTGATAGAGCGACAGCAGCAAAAGAACGTGCAGAACGCTACCTAGCTAAAATAGGAGCTGAAAGCATTGACTTCCGTCGGGCAGAGCTTTCCCTACAGCGTGCTATTAACCGTTTGAAAGCGGCAATTAGAAAATAAGAAAAAAACCTCTCATTATGAGAGGTTTTTTTTCTTATGTGTACATATAGACAAATGGAAATCAATAATATACTACATATGTGCAATTGAATAAAAAGACCCCCTTATTGGATATATTAAAAACATAGCAATAAGACTATTTTGTGATATTTTACACAAAATAAATTGTAAAATACCTATGAAAAAAGATAATAATTTAGTATTATATATTATGGAAGAGTTACTTTGTTCAATGATGTGCTATTTTTTAAGATAGTATAAATAGAACAAAGAAATCTTAAGAATACATATATGAAGTACTAGAAGTTATTATCTTACCATTTTTACGAAGCTGCATATCATTACCAAAGGTGCTGCAATCCTATACTCTCATCTAAGATGAGAAAATTAGACACCAACGTATATGTATTCTGAAAAATTACAAGGTGGAGGGGATGTCTTAATGGATCAGATTTACAACAACAGCTATCTCTTCATGGCCATCTTCCTTCTGCTAGGTATCTTTTTGCCATTTGCAACCATTTGGGTAATTGGTCCTTTTCTAAGACCACATAATCCAACAAAAGAGAAGATCTCAACCTATGAGAGTGGCGTAGAACCTACAGGAGATGCGATGGTTCAATTTAACGTCAGATATTACTTATTTGCATTGTTATTCGTAATATTTGATGTTGAAACTGTTTTTCTTTACCCTTGGGCTGTAGCATATGACAATTTGAGCTCATTTGCACTTATTGAGATGGTCATTTTTGTCTTTATGCTTGCTGTCGGTCTTGCTTATGCTTGGAAGAAGAAGGTGTTAACATGGGATTAAATTTAGAAGGAATTTCGCCAGCGGAACAACAAGAATTAGAACGCAATGTATTAGTTACCTCCCTCGAACAAGTAAAGGGATGGGCACGTAGCAATTCACTATGGCCACTAAGCTTTGGTCTTGCCTGTTGTGCGATTGAAATGATGGGTACAGGTGGTTCTCATTACGATTTTGACCGTTTTGGAGTTATTTTTCGCGGATCACCACGTCACGCTGACGTTATGATGGTTGCAGGTACAGTAACAAAGAAAATGGCACCATTGCTTCGTCGATTGTATGAACAAATGCCAGAACCAAAATGGGTAATTGCAATTGGTGTCTGTGCAACAGCTGGGGGACCATATGTCAATTCCTACTCAGTAGTAAAAGGTGTTGACCAAATTGTGCCTGTAGATGTGTATATTCCTGGCTGTCCTCCAAGTCCGGCAGCAATCATCTATGGAGTCAATAAATTACAAGAAAAAATTCGCTATGAAGCAAAAACTGGAAAGAAGGTGCCGATAGAAAATGTCTGAGGAAACAAAAGCATCTTCACCAAAACAGCCATTATTAGATCAATATGTGAAGCTTATCACTGAAAAAGTTGGAGAAACTGCAATAAAAGAGGCTTACATCAATGAAGTGAATAGTCACATGCCAAGCTTCATCATTGATAAAGAGCTATGGCATGATGTCGCTTTACTCATTCGTGACAATGAAAACATGCAATTTGACTATCTGATGAACCTATCAGGAGTAGATTATGAAAGCTATATGGAAGCAGCTTATTTCTTTTACTCCTATACAAGAGATGAATATCTAGCAATAAAGGTTCAGACAGAACGTGATGGCGGAAGTGTTCCTACTGTGATGGACGTATGGCCAACAGCAGATTGGCATGAAAGAGAAGCATATGATTTATTGGGAATTGGATTTACAGGAAGAGAAATCTCCCGTATCTTGCTTCCAGATGACTGGGTAGGTTATCCACTTCGAAAAGATTACAAGCCTTATGATGAGGAGGTGTAGACCTGATGGCAGTGCGTACAGAGGAAATGTTACTTAATGTAGGACCTCAGCATCCAAGTACACACGGGGTGTTTCGCCTTGTAGTCAAAGTGGATGGAGAGAGAATTACAGAAGCGATTCCAGTAGTCGGCTATCTGCATCGAGGAACGGAAAAGCTAGCAGAGGATCTTACATATACACAGATCATTCCATATACAGACCGCTTAGATTATTTATCCTCCATGACAAACAATTATGCACTAGTTCAGGCTGTGGAAACGTTAATGGATCTTGAAATCCCTGAACGTGCAGAATATTTAAGAGTTCTAGCGATGGAATTAAATAGAGTTGCCAGCCATTTGGTTTGGTGGGGGACCAATCTATTAGACTTAGGTGCAATCTCACCGTTCCTATTTGCATTCCGTGATCGTGAATTTATTGTTAATATGTTAAATGAATTATCTGGTGCAAGACTAACCTTCAACTATATGCGTGTTGGTGGAGTGAAATGGGATGCGCCAGAAGGATGGATTAAAAAGGTAGAGGAGTTTGTTCCCTATATGCGTGAAAAGCTAAAAGATTATCACACGCTTGTTACTGGAAACGAAATCTTTTTAGCTCGGGTGAAAAACTTAGCCATTTATGATGATAAAGAAGCAATCGCTTATGGTATGACAGGACCAGTATTAAGAGGCTCCAATGTGAAATTTGACGTTCGCAAAAACCAACCATATTCGATCTATGATCGTTTTGAATTTGATATTCCTGTTGGAGAAACAGGAGATGTATATGATCGTTACATGGTTCGGATGAACGAAATGGAACAATCATTAAGAATCATTGAGCAGGCAGTAGCACAGTTCCCAGAAGAAGGGGAAATTATAGCAAAAGTACCAAAGGTTATTCGTCCTCCTGAAGGAGAGGTTTACACAAGAATGGAATCCTCCAAAGGAGAACTTGGTGTGCATTTGGTTAGCAAGAAAAAAGATAAACCATATCGTTTAAAATTAAGAAGACCTTCCTTCGTTAACCTACAGCTTCTACCTAAATTATTAGTGGGAAGAACGATGGCTGATATACCAGCTGTATTAGGAGCGATTGATATTGTATTAGGGGAGGTTGATGCGTAATGGCAGAACTGTTAAGTCAACCTTTTTCGTGGCTAAATCTTATAATCATGGTTTCAGCTGGAGTAGTAGTACTAGGAGTCGTTCTTGTTTTCGTAATGTATGCCATCTACTTTGAACGTAAAGTTATCGGTTGGATGCAGCTAAGAAATGGTCCAAACCGTGTAGGTCCTTGGGGATTATTTCAAACCGTCGCTGACGTGTTGAAGCTAATGATTAAAGAGGATATTGTTCCAGCCAAGGCAGATCGTTTTTTATTCTTAATAGCACCAATTATCGCTTATACGCCTGCTTTTGCGATTATAGCGGTAATTCCCTTCAGCGAAAATGTATTCTTTGCCGATGTAAATGTTGGGATTCTATATTATGGTGCACTATCTAGTATTTCCATTACAGGAATACTATTGGGTGGATGGGCTTCCAATAACAAATACGCAATCATGGGTGGAATGCGTTCTGTTGCACAAATGGTTAGCTACGAAGTACCGTTAATTATGTCCTTCTTAGGAGTGGTACTATTAACAGGAAGCTTGAATATGAAGGATATTGTTGCTGCACAGCAAGATGGAATGTGGTTTATTATTCCGCAATTTTTAGGGTTTGTTATCTTTTTAATTGCAGGAAACGCAGAATTAAACCGGACACCTTTTGACCTACCAGAAGCAGAGAATGAGCTAGTAGCAGGATATTTTGTAGAATATTCTGGCTTCCGCTTTGCTTTCTTCATGTTGTCTGAGTATGTGTATATATTTGCTTTATCGAGTGTAATGACCGTTATGTTTTTAGGAGGATGGGATGCACCATTTGGTCTTACTTTCATTCCTGGTGGTGTTTGGTTTGCACTTAAGTTTTTGCTTTTAGTATTCTATTTATTTTGGGCACGTGCAACCTTCCCACGTGTAAAAACACAACAATTAATGGGATTTGCTTGGAAAGTGTTAATACCGTTAGCCCTTTTCAATGTCATGATAACTGCATTGTTTAAAACTATTTCTCAAGCGGGGTGAATTTGACGTGTGGGGCACAGGATTTTTTAAAGGACTAGGTTTTATATTAAAGCAGCTGAAAGAGAAGAAAATTACAAGTCAGTATCCGGATGAGCCAGTTATTATGCCCGATCGTTTTCGTGGAATACAACATTTTATACCCGAAAAATGTATCGTCTGTAATCAATGTGCGAAAATTTGTCCAACTGGCTGTATTACCTTAACAGGGAAACCAAATCCAGATCCAGAGAAAAAGGGAAAAGTTATTGACACCTATGACATTAATTTTGAACTTTGTATTCTCTGTGATTTGTGTACAGAGGTTTGTCCAACTGATGCAATCGTTATGACAAACAACTTTGAATTAGCGACTTACACCAGAGATAATACGTTGAAGGATCGTATATGGTTGGATAAAAACAATATCAATGTGAGGGAGGAGAATCATTAATGACACTGACAGGACAGTATGTCGCATTCTTCCTCTTTGCTCTTATGGCTATCACTGGTGGAGTATTTATGATCAATCTTAATAAGGTTATTCATATGGTATTATCTATCGGGTTATCGTTTTTTGGTGTAGCAGGATTATTCGTTATTTTACATGCTGAATACCTAGCGTTTGTACAGGTATTAATCTATGCAGGTGCGATAACAATCATGATGGCAATGGGAACAATGATGACTCATCACGCAACGGCTGAAGTATTGCCACGAAGAAAATGGCATACCTTCTTAGCTATTATAAGTGCGATTACAATTGGTGGATTTTTCTTATACGGAATCTATAAAATAACCTGGCCTAGTGAAATGGCTGAGCTAAATGATAACAATGTAATGGCAATCGGTGAAAAAATCTTTACGAATTACGTCATTCCATTTGAGCTTGCTTCCATTCTTCTGCTTGTAGCATTAGTAGGAGCAATCGTATTGGCTAAAAAGGAAGGTGATGAATAGATGGTACCGTTAAATGCCTATTTAGCAGTTGGAGCAATATTATTTTCAATTGGAATCTATGGGGTATTATCGAAAAAGAACGGGATCATCGTGCTTTTGTCTGTAGAATTGATGTTAAATGCAGTAAATATTAATTTAGTCGCATTTTCTAAATTTGGACTATATCCAAACATCACAGGACAGATCTTTACAGTATTTACTATCACTGTCGCAGCAGCAGAAGCAGCGGTTGGTCTAGCAATATTGATGGCGCTCTACCGTAATAAGGCGACCATTAACGTCAATGAAATAGATATTATGAAGCGATAATATAGTGGAGGAATGGTGATTATGATAGAAATTGCTTGGTTAATACCGTTATTTCCGCTCATCTCCTTCGTGCTGTTAGTCGCTTTTGGTCGTCAGCTTAAGGAGAGAGCAGCTTATGTGGGGATTACATCCCTATTTATATCCTTTTCGTTAGCATTAGGTGTATTTTTTGAAAGGCTTGGTCATGGAGCGGTAGACTACATTTATCAAATGAATTGGTTAACCGTTGGTGATAGAGTCCTTCAACTTGGCTTTGAAGTAAATCAATTAAATGCCATGATGTTGATTGTCGTAACAACGGTAAGCTTCATGGTTCATATCTATTCCAAAGGGTATATGCATGGAGATGAAAGATTTCCAGTCTTTTATTCCTACCTATCACTCTTTACCTTTTCAATGCTAAGCTTAGTTATTTCACCTAATATTCTACAAGCATTTATTTTTTGGGAGCTTGTAGGTGCAACATCCTTCTTGCTTATTGGCTTCTATTATTTCAAACCAGAAGCAAGAGCAGCAGCAAAGAAAGCATTTATTGTTACCAGAATCGGGGACCTAGGCTTTCTTATCGGAATGTCCTTATTATTCTGGGAGGTAGGCTCCTTTGAATATCATGCTATCTTTCATGCAGCAGAGAATGGAGACTTAGCACCAGGATTTATAACCTTAACAGCAATCCTTATCTTCTTTGGTGCAGTGGGTAAATCAGGTCAGTTCCCATTACATGTATGGTTACCTGACGCGATGGAAGGTCCTACACCAGTATCCGCATTAATTCACGCAGCGACAATGGTTGCAGCTGGTGTATATTTGGTTGCACGTACCTTCCCAT
>JAENYW010000060.1:3354-12941 GCA_016841555.1 Tepidibacillus decaturensis | reverse complement strand
TTTTTATTTTCCTTTATGTTTAAAGAAATGTTAATCGTTTTGTTAAGCTTATCTTCAATCGGTTGCCTTTCTGAAGCACTAAGCTCATGTGCTTCATTCGCTTTTTTATCATCTGGATTTCTTAGCTTCATGCTTTTTTTCATGATTACCATCCCATTCCAAAATAGTTTTAATCGCTTTTAATGTAATTGGAGAACCATTTTTAATATGGTCTTTGCCCTTCATCTTCCCAATATCACCAATTCCAATTATAATTGGAATGTCAATTCGATTTAATATATCTACCGTATCTCCATAAATTCGTAAAGGACCGCCTACTATTTCCCCATCTTTATTTACTCCACTTTCTACAATCTTTCCATTTCGATCAACGGAAAACTCAATCGTTGTACCATCTACAAACTTGGTATTGGAGGCTACAGCAATTGCTCCTAATACCTCTATATCAGGATGTTTTGCAATAAACTCTAACGCCTTCTCCCCTTCTCCTTTGAATCTCAATCCATTATCATCAAACATAACTAATACTGGGTCATAGGGAGTCTGCATAATCAATTCAATAAGCTCTTTTCCACTATATGGAGTTGGATTGCCAGCCGAGTGTGAAATACAGCGCCCTCCAATTTTTTTAGCTGTTATTTCAATCACCTTTTTTGCTACAATGTCTCCATCTGTTACCAAAATGACTCTTCTTTTTTTTATGCTATTTTTCATTAGCCCTTTGGTTTAAATACGAGGGCAACTAAAAATCCAAATATGATGGCTGAAGAAATGCCAGCACTTGTAACTTCAAATATACCTGTTATAATTCCAATCAATCCATGATCCTTTGCCTCTGCCATTGCACCATGCACCAAAGAATTTCCAAAACTTGTAATAGGTACTGTGGCCCCAGCACCAGCAAATTCAATAAGTGGTTCATATAACCCTATTCCATCTAATACTGCCCCAGCTACTACCAACGTGCTCATCACATGAGAAGGAGTCATCTTTGTCATATCCATTAATAATTGACCAATTGTACAAATGATTCCTCCCACTAAAAAAGCCGACCAATATGTACCCATTTTAATCCTCCTCGTTCTCTATACTTACTGCATGTGCAATACACGGAATGGTTTCGCCCTGTTGATAAGAAATTGGACTTAATAATGCACCTGTTGCAACTACTAATACTTTATTTAGTCTTTTCTGATTTAACTGCTTCATAATATGACCATAGGTAACGGACGCACTACTTGCACAACCACTTCCGCCTGCAAATACCTTTTGGTCGGCATGATACATCATTAAGCCACAATCATTATAAACGGTAGACATATCATAGCCCTGTTCCTTCAATAGCTTTTTTGCAATTGGATAACCTACACCAGCTAAGTCACCAGTTACAATTAGGTCATAATCATTAGGTAGCCGTCCTGTATCTTTAAAATGCTGAGCGATTGTATCTACCGCTGCTGGAGCCATTGCTGAACCCATATCAAACGGATCCTTTAACCCCATATCAATTACTTTACCTATAGTTGCATATCGAACCTTGGGTCCAACCAATCCCTCTCCTACAACAGATACGCCTGCACCTGCTACTGTCCATTGTGCATATGGTGGCTTCTGTCCCCCATACTCAGTAGGATAGCGATATTGCTTTTCTGCAGTCGCATTATGACTACTACATCCTGTAACAACATAATCAGCGTAGCCTGCTTCTACTAAAGATGCTGCAAGAGATAATGATTCCATCGAGGTCGAGCAGGCTCCATATACACCTAAAAAGGGTATTTGAGCATAGCTAGCAGTAAAAGATGCAGAAATGATTTGTTTTAATAAATCACCTGCAATCATTAGATTTATTTGATTACTTGTTAATCCAGCTTTTTGTATGGCTAAATCAACAGCTTCTTCAAATAATTTCCTCTCTGCTTTTTCCCATGTATCCTGTCCAATGTATAAATCTTCATGAATAATATCAAAATCCTCTTGTAGTGGTCCTTGCCCCTCTTTCGGACCCACTGCTACTGCACTGGATAATATTCTAACTTTGTTAAATTCCCAAGTACTTCTTCCATGCTTCAACTTCTTTTCTCCTTCCATAAAGACTGGATTCTACTCAAACCGGTTTTAGAAGTAATCAATTCCTTAAATTAATGTTCTATATTAAACTAATTAGGGTTTTGATTAAGGCAATGAAAAAGGCAGCTACAACACCAAAGACAATAACTGATCCTGCTAATTTAAACATATTACCACCAACACCAAGAACGATCCCTTCTGAACGATGCTCTAAGGCCGCAGATGCAATAGAATTAGCAAATCCTGTTACAGGAACAGCTGAGCCTGCACCTGCAAACTGACCGATTTTGTCATACACACCGAGCCCAGTAAGAAGAGCTGAAATAAAAATTAGGGTAGCTACGGTTGGATTTCCAGCCTGCTCCTTCGAAAAATCAAAATAATTAATATAGATGTTTTGAATACCTTGACCTAATAAGCTTATAGCCCCTCCTACTAAAAAAGCTTTGATGCTATTTGATATAATTGGAGGATTTGGTCTCATTTTCATTGTCATTTGTTGATATTTTCTTTTTTTTTCATTATCCATTCTTTTTTTTCCTGTTGATTGCTTCATATCGCTCACCTCTGATCTTTAATTAGGAATATAGATTAACCAGTGAAAAAGAGAACCAGCGATTTTCCCAAAGACCATCGCCATCAATAGAATGATTATGACATGTGCCATATTTAGCCTCTTTGCTAATATCGGCAGTACATTTAATACTTCCGTCAAAGCCCCAGCAAGCATTCCGACAAAAATTCCAGCAAAACTACCTATAATTACTGTTAAAAAGGATGGAAGATGGAATACAGTCCCTCTAAAATCGAACCAAGTAAAGGAGACTGCACCTATCATTAGTGCACGCTGAAACCAAGTGATGTATTGGTAGCCTTTAATCAATTGACTAAGTCTTGGAATAATATCTAGTACCGTTATAAAAGCGACCATTCCACTACCTACAGCCAATCCCCCAGCTAAGCCAATCATAATGATGATAATAAACTGAAAAAGCTGCATCATTGTTTTTTCTTCCTATTTTGCTCGTTTTCGTTCAATACAACATATTGATCCAAATTCTGTTGATATAAGAACATCTCCACTTCAAGTGGACTAGGTTCTTCATTAATTTTTTTCTTAAATACATGATTAAAAAATAAAATCATCCCTAATCCTATTCCTAAAGAATAAGGAATTTGAAGGATGAGAGGATCTTTCTTATGAATACCTGTAATTAGATAATATATCCGTTTATGTACCTCTTCCATACTTACATCATGATGAAAATTCATTATCGCTAAACCTGATCCGACAAATAAAATAATCCAAACGAAAGCTACAGCAATGGCATGAGGCTTTTTTTTGGTTGAAGAAGGAATAATTTCCACGATGATTTGAGGACTTCCAATGCTTTCGATATGTAATTGTGGAAAGTGCTCAGTCAGCTTTTTAATAATATGCATGCTATCTATAACAACTAAATGCTCATCTTCTTTGTTAATTTGATAAATAAATAATCTTTTTAAAGCCTTTTCATGTTGTTCAGGGGCAATGATTTGAGCTATTTCACCCAATAGAACTTTGGAATTTGGATTTACAAAATATCGATTTCGTAAGCGAAGATAAACGGCATCTTGACTCATTTCAATCCCCCTTCAAATAGATTTCTTATCTTAGTATGAGTCAACCCTATCAATGCCATTCAAATAGCCAAAAAAAACTTTATCGAGCTTGAGCTCAACAAAGTTTTTTTTAACACCTATGCATCAAATTGATGTTTAATATTAGATAGGATTTTCTTTTCCAATCTTGAAACCTGTACCTGAGATATTCCTAGTCTCTCAGCTACCTCAGATTGGGTCTGATCCTTGAAGTACCTTAAATAAACGATTAGGCGCTCTCTTTCTGATAAATTTCGTATCGCTTCCTGTAAGGCAATTTTATCAAACCATTTATTTTGAGAATCATCGGAGATTTGATCCATTAAAGTAATAGGATCTCCATCATTCTCAAATACCGTTTCATGAATAGATGTGGGACTACGACTTGCTTCTTGCGCTAAAATAACATCCTCTGGTAAAATACCTAGTTTATCTGCAATTTCTTTAATAGTTGGTAATCTTCCAATCTCTTTTGATAATTCATCCTTTACTTTTCTTACTTTATTAGCTGTTTCCTTCAAAGAACGGCTTACCTTTACTGTTCCATCATCACGAATAAAACGTTGAATCTCCCCAATTATCATTGGAACAGCATAGGTGGAGAAACGAACATCGAAGGACATGTCAAATTTATCAACCGCTTTTAAAAGTCCAATAGAGCCTATTTGAAACAAATCATCTGCTTCATACCCTCTATTGAGAAAACGTTGAACAACAGACCAAATCAAGCGTATGTTGCTGTTCACTATTTTCTCCTTGGCTTGATCATCGCCATTCTGACTTTTAATAATCAGCTCTTTAATCTCTTTATCCTCCAAATAGGGATGATGGTTGTTATTAATATCCATTTTCTCACCCCTAACTTATCATACTATTTAATGTTATTTTTTTTCTTAAGGTAACCTTTGTCCCTTCTCCAACTTTTGATTCCACATTCATTTCATCCATGAAATTTTGCATAATGGTAAAGCCCATTCCAGATCGTTCTAATTCTGGTTTAGTCGTATACAGTGGTTGCATGGCTTCTTCTACATTTTCAATTCCCTTCCCATTATCTGCAATGGTTATCTCTATATTCGCTCCATCAATAACAGCACTAATGGTAATGATTCCATTAGCATCCTCTTCATATCCATGAATAACTGCATTGGTTACAGCTTCGGATACTACTGTTTTTATATCATGAATTTCTTCTAAGGTGGGGTCTAATTGAGCAATAAAAGCTGCTACAGTTACCCTAGCAAAGGATTCATTTTCAGATTTCGCTGCGAATTGTAACGTCATAAAATTTTTGCTCAATTAAGCCACCCCCAATGCATTGATGGCATCTGCTTCTGTATCATATACAGATAAAATTTTAAACATACCAGATAGTTCAAATATTTTGTAGACACTTGATTGTACAGAACAGATACTCATTTTTCCATCTAACTGACGGATTTTTTTATAACGACCTAACATCATTCCTAAGCCAGAGCTATCCATAAAGGACAGCTTTTCCAAATTGAAAACCAAATTGTTGATAATTCCCTTATCTACTTCTGCTTCAATTTTATCTCTTACTTTTTCTGACGTATGGTGATCTAATTCTCCTTCTAATCGAATGATTAGTGTGTTCCTCTCCATTTCCATGGAAATTTGTAAGCTCATTATTTTTCACTCCTTCTTCCCTTTATGAATTGCTCCTAAGAATGATCCCTTTTGGAACATATTCTATCTTTTTTTAATTTCTTCTTTTATTTTTAAAGTTCCTGCCTGTCGACAAAAGAACAAAAAAATCGAGAAACCGTAACAAATTGCGGCATCTCGATGTCGAAAAAAAGTATATAGTTACTTCACATTTCATTTCTTTTCTAGTTTATCATTATTTTTCTGTATTTCAGTGTTTTCTTGATTATCATCAATTTCCTGTTCATCATCACTTTTCTGACTTTCATCCGGTTCCTGCTTATCATCAATAAATAAAATTTTCCCTAAGGTAATTTTAAACATATCCCAAATATTTGCCTTTTCTACATCTTCTGCAGCAATTAACGAGATAGAGCTTATTTGGTTTCCACCTTTCATCATTTGCAGCTCACCTAATACTTCCCCTTTTTTTATAGGGGCCTTGATGTCACCCTTCGTTTTTAATACCTGTTCAAATTCTTCTTCATCTTCACTTTTTTTCATAAGCAAGCTAATTTGATGAGGAGCTATTAAAGAGATAAGCTGTTTCTTTCCTTTACTTACTTCTACTTCGGTAACAATCTGATTTTTTCCAAATAACACTTTATTTTTATATTGATTAAATGCATAATCTAATAGCTGAGCCACTTCATTATTTCGTGTTTTCGTATTGGGTTCACCCATAACAACAACAATCACACGTAATGATCCTTTTTTTGCTGTAGCGGATAAACAAAACTTAGCTTCATTCGTATATCCAGTTTTTAAACCATCCACTCCATCATAAAACCGAACCATACGGTTTGTATTGACCAACCAAAAGGGATTGGAAGTATTCTTTCTTAAATAGTCTTGATAAATACCTGTATATGCAGTTATTCTTTCATGCTTCAAAAGCTCTCTTGACATAATTGCTACGTCATATGCTGATGTATACTGATTTGCTTCTGGAAGACCATTTGAATTAACAAAATGAGTATTCATCAAGCCCAATTCTTCTGCCTTTTTATTCATCATTTGCACAAATGCTTCGTCTGATCCTCCAATATATTCTGCCATCGCAACAGAAGCATCATTTCCAGAGGCTAAAGCGATTCCTTTTAATAAATCATCTACCGTCATTTCTTCTCCTGGCTCCAAAAATATTTGTGAGCCTCCCATAGAAGCAGCATGTTCACTTGTTCTCACTTTATCTTTTAATGTAATCTGTCCACTATCAATAGCTTCCATTATCCATAGCATCGTCATAATTTTAGTAATACTTGCAGGAGGTAGTTTTTCATTCATATTTTTTTGAAAAAGGATGGTGCCAGTATCTTGATCAATCAATACTGCTGACCTCGCATTTGGTGTAAAACCTGTCTCTTCCGCACGTACAATTGGAACAAAAACGATAGAAAGAAGCATAATGCTAGTTAATCCATATATAAAGCTTTTTTTAATCATGGGATATAGTCTCTCCTTTTGTCTACTTATCCAAGTGTCGATTTAGTATTATTGTGCTCATGAATAAGGAGAATTATTCCATGGAAAAAAATTTTCTTTATTAAAGGGTAATATGTTATGGATCAAGTCAATATCACCGACAAAATGAACGATAACCTTCGTTGTCTACTTCGGATATTTTTGTAGGAGTCTATTGTGATTCTTCAATACTTCATCTGAATTAGTTTCGCTTTATAGTGATTTCTTTTTGATATGTTCTCTACCAAATACACTGTAAAAATAAAGTGAAGCAAACACATATAAAACAGCTGTAGCGCTGAATACGATGGCATATCCCCAATAACTTCCACCTTTTGCTACTATCATCGTGCTTACTGGCCCCATTATTGCCCAACCTAGATTAAATACCATCGCAGATAAACTATTTGCTAAGCCTTTCAATTTATCATCAATTTTAGACATCATTAAAGACTGTTGAATTGGATTTCCTGCATTCATTAAGGCTTGACGAAATAAAAAACCAGTCGCTGCCAAAAGATAGATATTTGTGAAGCCAGTTAAAAGTAAGAAAGGTATCGAACTTAATTGTAAAAAAACTACCGAACGCACTTCTCCAAATCTTTTAACAATTGCTGGTCCTATAATTATTGCAATTGCAGTTGCCAATTGCCCAAGTGATACAACTATACCGATGGAAGAATTACTTGCAAGAAAACGATCACGGAAATAAAGATTTAGGTAAGGTATAACTAACCCCGATCCAAGACCTATCAGCAATACAGCTGTAGTAAATTTAAGAATAAGCATAAATTGCTCTTTATTTTTCAAGAAAGTAACCTTTGAAATCGAAGCTACTACATTTACAGATTTTCTATTCTCTCTTATTCGAAAAATAGGAAATATTACAAGAAAGAAAAAACTACTACCGATAATTAATGTGATCTTTAGGGAATTTATTTCACTGATTTTAAATATTGTCTGCAAACTATCTGTAAGGAAACCTCCAAGTATATTTCCTATCATGGTAGAAAACATCACAATAGCAGCATTCAGTGAAAATAAAACGACCCGCTGTTCTTTCTTTGAATTTTCAGCCAAAAAAGGTATTATACTTACTTGTAAAAAAGAGAAAAATACCCCTGACAAAAAAGCAAAGCTAAGTAACATCGGCTTCTGTTCAGATATTGCACGAATTAGGAATGTAACAAAAACAGCTATTGTTCCAATTATCATCATCTTTTTTCTACCTATTCTATCACTTACAATTCCTGCAGGAATTAAGATAATTGCTCCCGCTAGTGCAGTCAAAGAGATGATTTGACCGTTTAACTGCTCTGAATATCCTAATGCTTTAATATATAGATTGTACATTACCATAAAAACACCAAATCCAAGTTGAGCTAAAACATTGCCAATTAAAAAAAATTTAATATTAGAATTAAACGAGGAATATAGCGATAACCATTTATTAACAATTAATTTAAGCATATTAGCTACCTTAACCTTCTTAGATATTTCGCCTTCCTAAAGATTATACTCTCGAAATATAGCTTTATGCAATGAAAACTCATCTGAACATAATGTATATACAACAGGAGAGATGCCATGAAAAAGCCATCTCTCCTGTTGTATTACTTTATAGATAAATCGTCAGATTAACTGTTTTTTAGAATCCCTTCGCTTGTTACAATACCATAAATAAGTGGAGTTTCCTTTGGTTTATTCTGTTTGATACGATATGCTTCGATTAATCTTCGCTTTACCTCTTCCACATGTTTTTCCTTATTTACATACAAGGTTGCAATAGATTCTCCTAATGCTACAGCATCACCTATTTTTTTATTTAATACAATACCAACACTTAAGTCAATTTCCGATTCTTTCGTCTCTCTGCCCGCACCTAAAAGCATCGCGCTGACACCGATTTCTTCTGCATCAATCTCATGTACATAGCCTTCTTTAGCAGCAGAGATGGTAATCGTTTTTTCAGCAATCGGTAATAATTCAGGATGTTCAATCATTTCGGCATTACCACCTTGTGCTTCAACAAATTTTTTCAATGTTTCAATTGCTTTTCCCGAATGAATAATATCCTTTAACTGTTGATAAGCTTCTTCATAGGTAGTTGCTTTCTTTCCTATGACAAGCATATGAGAGCCTAATACGAGACATAATTCCTCTAAATCCTTTGGACCATTACCGTTTAACGTCTCAATTGCTTCTTTTACTTCTAATGCATTACCAATTGCAAAACCAAGTGGTTGATTCATATCACTAACAATCGCTACAGTAATTCGTTTTGTTAAGGTACCAATATCCACCATTGCCTTTGCTAAATCAAAGGAAAGGTCAGTGGTTTTCATAAAAGCTCCATTTCCAGTTTTCACATCTAAAACAATACCCTCTGCTCCTGCCGCTATTTTTTTACTCATAATCGAGCTAGAAATAAGTGGAATGGTATCAACGGTTGCTGTAACATCCCTTAGAGAATATAGTTTTTTATCTGCAGGGGTCAAGTTAGCTGTTTGACCGATTACTGCTAATTTCACATCATTTACTTGTTTAATAAATTCTTGGTTACTTCGCTCTACATGAAATCCTCGATTGATTCGAGCTTATCTATTGTTCCACCTGTATGTCCAAGACCTCTACCTGACATCTTTGCAACAGGTACCCCTGCTGTGGCAACCAATGGACTCAACACAAGGGTTGTAGTATCGCCAACACCACCAGTACTATGCTTTTCTACCTTGATTCCTTCT
>JAENYW010000060.1:0-3344 GCA_016841555.1 Tepidibacillus decaturensis | reverse complement strand
ATCTCCTGATGCGACCATCGCCATCGTTAGATCGGCTGTTTCTTTTTCTGTCCTTCCTTGAAAGAAGATACCCATAGTCAATGCTGACATTTGATAATCTGGAATTTGTCCGTTTGTATATCCATCAATAATAAATTGTATTTCCTCTGTAGTTAATGCCTTTCCTTCTCTTTTTTTCAGTATCAAATCAACCATTCTCATTAGAGTGTCACCTCTAGAAGGAAGCCTTTTACTAAATCAATAAATTTATGCTTACTTTTTTCCGCTACAGCTACTACTTGCTCATGGGTTAGCGGTTCCAATTCTTCGCCAATCGCCATATCCGTAACTAATGAAATACCTAAGACTCTTAAGCCTGCATGATTAGCAATGATTACTTCTGGTACAGTAGACATACCAACCGCATCTCCACCAAGCTTTGCTAGCATGGTTAATTCAGAAGGAGTTAGATAATTAGGCCCGCTTATTGCTGCATAGACACCTTTTTGAAGCTTCAATCCCATTTTCTCTGCTACTTCTTCTGTTAATTGAATTAACTCAGAGTCATAAGCTTGAGACATATCAGGAAAACGAGGACCAAACTCTTCCATATTAGGACCGATTAATGGATTACCTCCCGTAAAGTTGATATGGTCCTTAATAATCATTAAATCCCCAGGTGAAAATGCTTTGTTCATTCCACCACAAGCATTAGAAACAAACAGAATTTTGATACCTAATGCTTTCATTACATAAACTGGGAAGGTAATTTCGCTCATGGAATACCCTTCATAATAATGAAAACGTCCTTGCATGGCAATCACTTTTTTTCCTTTTAACTCACCAATAACAAGCTGTCCTTTATGTCCCGCAACAGTGGAAACAGGAAAATAAGGAACATCCTTATATTCTATTATTACTTTATCTTCGATTTCATCAGCCATCTCACCTAATCCTGAGCCTAAAATCAACCCAATTTCTGGTGTTGCTTCGATTTTTGATGCGATAAATTCCTTTGCTTCCATCACTTTGTCAAATTTGTTTTCCATTTTAAAACCATCCCCCTTAAAGCTCTTCAATAATATTTCTTACTAAAGCTAAAAATGTCTCCTGTACCCTATTTGTCGTTTCAATAACCTCGTCATGAGAAAGGGGCTGTGGAAGAATACCTGCTGCCATATTCGTAATACAAGATATCCCCAATACATCCATTTTCCCATGATTAGCAACCACTACCTCTGGAACAGTTGACATCCCCACTGCATCTGCTCCTAATAAGCGCAGCATTTTTACTTCTGAAGGGGTTTCATAGGTTGGTCCTGTAAGCCCCATATAAACACCCTTCTTTAATGGAATATTCAGTTTTTCTCCTACTTCCTTTGCCTTTGCTATTAAATCCTTGGAATAAGCAGAGGACATATCTGGAAATCGAACACCCAATTGTTCATTATTTGGTCCGATTAGCGGATTATTAAACATAAAGTTAATGTGATCTTCTATAATCATTAAATCTCCAGGTTCAAAGGAAGTATTAACACTACCAGCTGCATTTGTAACAATTATTTTATCTACTCCAAGCTCCTTCATTACTCGCACAGGAAAGGTTACTTCATTAAGCGCATATCCTTCATAAAAATGAAATCTTCCTTGCATGGCAATGACGTTTTTATTAGCAAGCTTACCAATAACTAATTGTCCCTTATGCCCCTCTACTGTAGAAACAGGAAAGTGAGGAAGCTCCCCATAAGGAATTTTCACCGCATCCTCAATCTCCTCTGCCAGTATCCCTAAGCCTGAACCAAGAATAAGTCCTATCTTCGGAGACTCACCCATTTTTGAACGAATCACTTCAGCGGATTCTTTAATTTTATCACTATATTCCATCTTTTTACCCCCTATTTTAAATCATTCAAAAAGCTTTTCCCATAATCAGGTAATGATACATCGAAATTATCAGCAATAGTAGCACCTAAATCAGAAAATGTTGTCCTAATACCTAAAGGTACTCCACCTTCAAGGGACTTGCTATATACCAATAATGGTACATATTCACGAGTATGGTCTGTTCCTGTATGAGTAGGATCATTACCATGATCAGCTGTTATAATTAATAAATCATCTTCTTTCAAAAGCTCGAGCACTTCTGGCAATCTAGCATCAAATTCCTCTAGTGCTTTTCCATATCCTTCTGGATCTCGGCGATGACCATAAAGCATATCAAAATCAACTAAATTGGTAAAGAGAAGTCCGTTAAAATCGGTTTTTAATGCTTCAATTGTTTTATCTACGCCATCCATGTTAGATTTGCTTTTAATCGCTTTTGTTACTCCTTCATTTGCATAGATATCTGAAATTTTACCAACAGCAATAGAGTCAAAGCCTGCCTCAGTTAAATAATTCATTACCGTTTTTGCAGGTGGTTTAACGGAGTAATCCCTACGATTTGGTGTACGTTTAAAGGAACCGATCTCCCCATTAAATGGTCTTGCAATAACGCGACCAACAGCAAATTCTGGCTGTAGTGTTAATTCACGTGCTACCCCACATATTTTATACAGTTCTTCTAATGGAACGACATCTTCATGGGCAGCCACTTGTAATACACTATCTGCAGAGGTGTATACAATAACTGCTCCCGTTTTCACATGTTCTTCCCCTAATTCAACAATAATTTCTGTACCGGATGCTGGTTTATTGCCAATCACTTTTCTTCCAATTCTATCTTCAAATTCCTTCATTAAAACATCAGGAAAACCATCTTCGTATGTTTGAAATGGAACGTCCACCTTTAAACCCATAATCTCCCAATGACCTGTCATCGTATCCTTGCCAACGGAAGCCTCTTCCATTTTGCCATAAGCTGCAATAGGTTTTTCGTCATTACTTACTCCTGAGATAGGATGAATATTGCTAAGTCCCATCTTTCCTAGATGTGGAAGCTTAAGTCCCTTCATTTCTTCTGCAATATGTACGAGGGTATTTGTTCCTTTATCACCGAAACGCTCCGCATCGCTCATTTCTCCAATACCTACACTGTCTAATACAATTAATGTTACTCGTTTAAACCTCTTCATCGTTGTAACCTCCTATGATTTTTATCTCTTTATCATTTCCCATCCCAACGCATTAATGAGGACTGATGTCAGACGACATGTCAGAAAAATTAAGGTACATAGCTGTACCTAATGTAAGTTTATCTTTGGTTTCAAACAGATCCATCTGAATAAGTCTCATATTATTATGCCCTAGGATGTGTTTTTGAATAGACTTCCTTTAATCTTACCTTTGTTAAGTGGGTATATATTTGTGTTGTTGAAATATCCGCATGCCCTAACATCTCCTGCACCGATCGAAGATCTGCCCCA
>JAENYW010000059.1 GCA_016841555.1 Tepidibacillus decaturensis | reverse complement strand
TACAGGGTAAAAAAATGATAAAGGGTAAAAAATATAAAAAAGGAGGTGAACTATTATGGCAAGAGGACAATGGGGTAAACAGCAATTGGTACCTGAAGCGCATCAAGCACTAGATAATATGAAATACGAGATAGCTGCTGAATTAGGTATTCCTGTCTATAAAGGCAGTGAAGATTACTGGGGTCAGATTTCAGCTAGGGATTGTGGAGCGGTAGGAGGCTCCATGACAAAAAAATTAATTCAGCAAGCAGAACAAATGATGCAAAATATGTAGATATTAATATATGTAGATGTTGTTAAAATATTTTAAAATATCATATAAAGGGTAATTGGTTTAGATATACCAGTTACTCTTTATCCATTAGTATTGTTTATTACAAAAAAAATATTCCATTCCCCCCCAAAAAAAAAATTTTATTTACGTATAGTATAACGATTAAAAATTTTTTAAGGGGGTATTGTAATTGAAAAGAATAGTTAGTCTTATTATGGTATTTACACTTATCCTAAGCTTTGCAAATATTGGCTCTGCTGCAGGAATAATGACAAAATTATTAACGGAGGATGGCCGAACACAAATTATTTTAGAATTTGATGATTCAAAAGAGGCAGAATGGGCAATGGAGTATATTGCCAAAATGCAATCGAAGAAAATTTTTCAGGGCTATGAAGATGGAACCTTTCGCCCTAATCAACCTGTAAAAAGAATAGAAGCAATAGTTACAGCAGTAAGACTATTGGGGTTAGAGGAAGAAGCCAAAGCAAAATCCCTTGAGACCAAGCTTTATTTTAAAGATGCAGCTCAAATTGATAACCATTATTTATGGGCAAAAGGGTACGTAATTGTTGCAGTAGAAAATGGGCTTTTTGATGCATCGGAGGATAAGCTTCAACCAGAAAAACCAGCAAGTCGTCTATGGGTATCAAGCCTATTAATTCGAGCACTAGGGCTAGAGGACGAGGCTTTAAGTCAAATGCCGGCTGAGCTTGATTTTACAGATGCAAATGCAATTCCAGCAGGAAGCATTGGTTATGTAAAGCTTGCTTCTGATTTAGAAATTGTTACAGGCTACCCAGATGGAACGTTTGAACCTAATAAAAATGTAACACGTGCTGAAATGGCAACTTTATTAGAAAGAACAAATGATAATTACTTAGAAGAAACTGGTGCTATTCACATAATGGGTACAATTACTGCATTACGGTTTGATGAGGAAGAGTCTGTATCAAATGCTGTGTATACGGATGGAAAAATAACAGTAAAAACCTTTAATGGAGATAAGTATACCTTTGGTATATCTTCCGAATTATATGTACAAGAGAATCGTCATCATTTCATAAAAGCAGAAGAGCTAAAAGTAAATGATATCGTTTCTTTAGATGTTAAGAATGGAGTTGTAGTTGAAGCAGCTTTATTGGATCAAACAAATGTGAATGAAGAAATTGCTGGTATTCACGAACTAGAATTAAAAATAGAGTATAGTAAAGATAATGAAGAGGAAAAAGAATATAACATAAAGTATAAAAATGATAATGGAAATATTGTAGGTAAGATAGCAAATATCGTTCGTCATAAAAAAGACCGTAAAGGAAAAGAAGATAAGGATGCAGTAGTAGAACTTATAGCAGCATTTGAACTTACACCAGATCTGAGTGACGGAGAAATACTTGCGAACATACTTGAAACGTTAGATATTTCTATGAATGAAGTGAACAAGCTAGAGCTTGAGATAGAATTTGCTAATGGAAAAGAAGTGAAAATAGAATTTGAAAAATAAAATCAATGTTGACGATGACGAGGACAACAATGATGATGAATAACTAAATAATTTATGATGAAAGAAACTCGCCTCTTGGCGAGTTTCTTTTTAACTGCGAAAAATATTGACACCTTTTACGGTTTCTTATAATATAATTATTTGTACGGATACTCTTATCCCGAGTAGGAACGAGGGACAGGCCCGATGATTCCCGGCAACCATCATCACATACAAAGATGATAAGGTGCTAACCTGTAGAATGACTAAATAGTGGTCATTCTGAAGATAAGAGGAGGTAAAGCTCTATAACAAGCCTTTCCTCTAATGGAAGGGTTTTTCTTTATGGAATATAAGAGATACCTGGGAATGAGTACCGTTAAATATAATTGAGCATACTAATTTTTAAGGAGGTAATCGTATGTTAAAGAAAGGACGTCATTTGTTTACTTCTGAATCTGTAACAGAGGGGCATCCTGATAAGATATGTGACCAAATATCTGATGCTATCTTGGATGCGATCCTAGATAAGGATCCTAATGCTAGAGTAGCTGCAGAGACATCTGTAACAACAGGATTAGTATTAGTTGCAGGGGAAATCACAACAAGTACCTATGTGGATATTCCTAAAGTAGTTCGTGACACATTGAAAGAAATTGGATATACAAGGGCAAAATATGGATTTGATGCAGAAACATGCGCTGTATTAACAGCCATTGATGAGCAATCAGCGGATATCGCTATGGGAGTTAATGAAGCATTGGAATCCAAAGAAGGACAAATGACAGACAAAGAAATAGAATCCATTGGTGCTGGGGACCAAGGGTTAATGTTTGGTTATGCAACCAATGAAACGACTGAATTAATGCCATTACCAATCTCTTTGGCACATAAATTATCCCGTCGACTAACTGAGGTACGTAAGGATAATACGTTAGATTATTTACGTCCTGATGGCAAAACACAGGTTACGGTTGAGTATGAAGATGATAAACCACTACGTGTAGATACGATTGTTATTTCTACACAGCATTCACCTAGGGTAACATTAGAGCAGATTAAAAAGGATATTAAAAAGCACGTGATTGAATCCATTGTACCTGCTGATTTATTAGACGATAATACGAAGTATTTTATTAATCCTACTGGACGATTTGTTATTGGCGGTCCACAAGGAGACGCAGGCTTAACAGGACGAAAAATTATTGTAGATACTTACGGTGGTTATGCTCGCCATGGTGGCGGAGCATTTTCTGGTAAGGATCCAACAAAAGTGGATCGCTCTGCAGCTTATGCAGCACGTTATGTTGCAAAAAATATTGTTGCTGCTGGACTTGCTGATAAATGTGAAGTACAGCTTGCTTATGCGATTGGAGTAGCACAGCCCGTATCTATTAGTGTAGATACCTTTGGTACTGGTAAGGTAGACGAAAGCATACTTGTTGAGCTGATTCGAAAGCATTTTGATTTACGTCCTGCTGGTATTATAAAAACCTTAGATCTTCGCAGACCAATTTATCGTCAAACTGCAGCCTATGGACATTTTGGCCGAGAAGACCTTCAATTACCATGGGAAAAGACAGATAAAGCAGAGCTATTAAAACAAGAAGCCTTTCAAAATGTAAAATAGCATGACAAGGGCATGACAAGGGTGACAAGGGGACGTTTCCTTTGTCATAAAAAGAGCCAAGGCATAGTCCTTGGCTCTTTTGTGTAGATTTTATCGGACTTTGACCTTGGGTTTCTTTACAAGCTAACTTAGTGAGTAAAGTGAATAATAGGTACGAATTTGTTTGATATGATAGGCTTCATTTTTTCGACAAAACTTTTTATTTTTCTATGACGCATTACGACAGTATTTTTACAGTCATACATGTACAATACTATTAAAAGTAGAAAACAAGCTAGGAGGTTCATGTATGATTGTATTAAGCAAGAAACAAGAAAAAAGGGAGCCTAAGCAAATTATTAGCATACGCTTAGATCCAGAGCTTATTTCTAGTTTGGATCAAATAGCTGACAAAAGCCAAAGTAACCGTAGTGCTGTCATATCGGAAATATTAGAAAAAGTTGTGCCAAAAATTAGAGTAATTTAAGCATCATTTATAGAGTTCTTTCATATGATATATGAAACGGCTCATCTTATTTTCTGCTCAAATGCTGTGGCCTCATCTAGAGGCTTATTTTTTTACTTAAAATAGGACAATATACCTATAACTTTTACTATCTTTGGTAAAGATAGCTTAAGAGATTATAGAAAATTTGTGATAAGATAGAAAGACATGATGTGTACGTGTAACAATTTAAAGCTTTGAGTATAATAAAAGGATAGGGAGCTATTCACAGTGGAAGACAAAAAAATAGATGTTAATAGGTTAGAAACCATTTTAAATAAAACAATTGATGAAATAAAAAAGAGCAAATCACAATTATTTGAGATTGTGCAGGATACTAGAACGGAAAAAGAAAAACTCCTTCAAAGGCTAGCAGTTGTTCAACAAGAGATAAAAGAAATAATTAGTAAAGTGGATCAATTGGATAAAGAATACTATCATGCAAGAAAAAAATTATCAGAATTTAGTAAGAATTTCAAAGTATACTCAGAGGGAGAAATACAAAAGTCGTACGAAGAGGCATACCAATTTCAAGTACAGCTATTTTTGGCAAGAGAAAGAGAAATGCAATTTAAAAACAATAGAAACGATTTACAATTAAGATTGAAAAGCATTGATTTAACGATAGAAAGGGCAGAAAATTTAGTTGCACAAGTGGGGGTTATTTTTGATTATCTGACAAAAGAAATGATAAAAATACCTGAAGTGATTGAATCTGCAAATTTAAAGCAAATGTTTGGTTTGAAAATTATTCAAGCACAAGAGGAGGAAAGAAAAAGAGTAGCTAGGGACATCCATGATGGACCAGCCCAATCCATGGCAAATATCGTACTTCGAACAGAGATTGCTGAAAGATTATTAAACAATCAGCAAATAGATTTAGCCATTTTAGAATTAAAGGATTTAAAAGCGATGATCAGACAAAGCTTGGTTGATGTAAGACAAATTATTTTTGATTTAAGACCAATGGCGTTAGATGATTTAGGGCTACTTCCAACATTACGTAAGTTTCTTCCTGAAATGGCGAATAGAGTAGGTCTAAAGACAAATTTAGCTTTCAAAGGTAGAGAACGTAGACTTCCAATGGGGATGGAAGTAGCAATTTTCCGTCTGATTCAGGAAATCGTTAATAATGTCATTAAACATGCAAAAGCAACAAAGGTAAAGGTGAATGTTGAATATAGAGATGGGCATATTAAAGTTGTAGTTCAAGATGATGGAGTAGGGTTTGAAAAAGAAGAAGTGATGAAGAAGAAAAAAAATTTTGGTTTAATTGGAATGAAGGAGAGGATACAATTATTAGAAGGAGAGTGTGAAATAGATTCAAAGCGAAATATTGGGACAACTATTCACATTACGGTACCAATTAAGGAAGGTGGGGAAAATAACAGTGAATCAACAGGATAAAATTAAAATTATGATTGCTGACGACCATCAACTCTTTCGAGAGGGGATAAAAAGAATAATTAATTTAGAAGAAGATATGGAAGTGATTGCTGATTTTTCTGATGGGAGTGGGATTTTACAATCCTATGAAGAATTAAATCCAGACGTTATTCTTATGGATATCAACATGCCAAATATGAACGGTGTTGAAGCAACAAAAAAGGTGAAGGAATTATATTCGGAAGCAAAAATTATGATATTATCTATCCATGATGATGAAGGCTATGTATTCGAAACATTACGTTCAGGAGCAACTGGTTATTTATTAAAGGATATGGAAGCTGAAACCTTGATTGATGCGATTCGAGTAGTAGCAGAAGGAAGTGCTTACATTCATCCCAATGTTACAGGGAAAGTGATCGATGAATACCGTAGATTAAGTACTAGCGAGCATAAAGATGGCTATGTTAGTGAACCGGTTTTTATTGATAAAGTAATCGATTGGCGTTCTGTTTTGACAAAGCGTGAAATAGAGGTACTACAGCTGATGGCAGAAGGAAATAGCAATAGAGCCATTGGAGAGAAGTTATATATCAGTGAAAAAACAGTTAAAAATCATGTAAGTAGTATTCTGCAAAAAGTGGATGTTCAGGATAGAACACAAGCTGTTATTACGGCAATCAAAAACGGATGGGTTCATCTATAGTAATTTCTTTTATGTATCGGTATCGAATAAAAACATGGCGGCATATACTCTAAATAAGGAGGGGTCACCATGTTTTATTTGTGTCTATGGGCAGGAACCATTTCTCTTGGTATATTGATGGGGATAAAAGGCTTATATTGGATGCATGTTAAAAAAACTTCTCATTATGGAAACCATTATTTTATTATCGTAAAAAATTATCAAGGGAAAATTGAATGGGTTATTCGCTCTGTTCACTTATGGGGATGGATTGAAGGGAAACAGAAAAAAATCACCGTCTTTGATCTAGGATCAGAGGATGATACATTAAACATTCTAAATAGAATGGCTTATCCAAAAAGGAAAATAAATCATTTATATACCTATCATACAGAGCAATTTGCCCATCAATTAGGAGATAGGATTGAGAAAAGCATCAAAGCAGGAGAAAAGCCCATTATTCTCTATTTAAATAGAAGTGACAAAAGAACTAGTCAGTATGATGAGAAGTCACCTACCTTGCCATCGAGTAAAATGACCTAATGCGAAAGAATGAATGTAGGCAAGCAAACGCGAAGTTTGTCGAAAAAAAGGTAGAAAGACTTATATAAAAACAGGCAATAGGTTGGATTATAAAATTCCTTCTGCCCTGTATAATCAGGGCAAAGAGAGACAAGCACGAAAAAAATAAAAGGAGGAATGAAAAATGGAAGGGTTAAAACGTTTATGGGTAAAACAGGATGATATGAAAAGAAGAGTGAAGGAAAGAGTTAGCCAAGCTTTCCATAATGAAAAAGGACAAGGTATGGTAGAGTATGGACTTATTATTGGTCTTGTATCCGTCGTTGTTATTGTGTTACTAACAGGAATTGGAGGTAATTTAGTAACTAAATTTACCGCCATTAAAACTAGCTTAGACTAGTAGACCCTCTTCTATTATGATAACCGTTAATTCTATGGAATAGTCCTACTAAATGATAGTAGGACTATTTTCTTCTAAGTACCTGTTCAGATTATAACGCATGTAATAGTTTGTCAGTAGTTTCCTTTACGGGAAAAGGAGCTGTAAGAAATGAACGATCAAACATCTAAAAAACGAAAACTGAAAAAGCTATTACGTCAAGAAAAGGGACAAGCATTGGTTGAATTTGCTTTAGTTCTCCCTATTCTGCTCATACTAGTACTGGGGATTGTCGTGTTTGGGCAGATATTCTTTTCCTATCAGCTGATTCAAAATGCGGCAAGAGATGGTGCAAGATATGGAACAGTTGGTTCTACTGATGCAGAAATTATGCAGATCGTTCAGCAGAAAATGAGTACGCTTAAGCAAGAGAATATAACGGTTACGATACAACCTACGGAGGGGTCAAGACAGCGGGGCGAACAGATCGATGTGACGATTGATTATCAGGTTGAATTATATGCACCGATGTGGGCGAATATTTTACCCAATCCATATCCTATTTCGGTAAAGACGGTGATGCGAATTGAATAATCAAAAAGGAAATATATCGATATTATTGATGTTTGCGATGACGATGCTATTGGGAATGACAGCGATAGTGGTTGATTTAGGTTATATGATGGTAGAAAAACAAAAGCTAGGAGATGCTGTGGATGCAGCAGCACTTGCAGGTGTGCAGGATGTGATGAGCAATTCTATCTTAGCAGAGCAGGTAGCCAATGACTATGCAGATGAAAATGGGTTAATTAATCCATCCATCGTAATCGATGAAGGTAATCATTCTATCACGGTAAATGGAGAAAAGTATGTATCCTTTTTCTTTGCAAAAGCATTTGGAATGGAAGGAACAATGGTACATGCTACGGCTATTGCACAGGCAAAGCCAGTATCAGCAGGAAGAGGCTTTGTACCTTTAGCGATTGAACAACAAAGCTTCGAGTATGGTAGTGAGTACACATTGAAATACGATCCTCTTGATGCAACAAATGGAAACTTCGGACCCTTAGCCTTAGGAGGGACTGGCGCTTCTACTTATCGAGATAATCTAGAGGTTGGCTATAATGGAACATTAACAATCGGGATGACTGTTCCCACCGAAACTGGTAATATGTCTGGGCCGACAAAAACAGCGATTGAATATCGACTCAATATGGATGCTGGAAGCTGTAAATGCCAGCATTACAATACAGCAACTAGGGATTGTAATCGTGTGATGTTCCTGCCAATCATCGATAGCTTAGATGTAAATGGTAGAAGTGGAGTGGTAATTGTAGGCTTTGCTGCATTTTATTTAGAGGATGTAACAGGGAATGGGAATGAATCATTTATTAAAGGCCGATTTTTACAGTTGGTTTATCCAGGGGATTGGGATGCGACAGGACAATCAGATTATGGAGCATATGCTGTAAAATTAGTTCACTAGTTAGGAGAGATTGGGATGGACGTAACCAACAAAAAGCTATTTCTGATCGCATTAATTATGGGAATCCTTGCTTCAGGGTTAGTCTACTGGTATATTTCAAAGCTTGATGCCGAAAAAAATCAGCTTGAACCTACCAGTCAAATCCTTGTTGCCAAGCTAAATATTAATCCTAAAACAACGATAACAGAAGAGATGATTGCTCTTAAAGAGATAAAAGAAAGTGCGTTACCTCCTTCCTATATGACGGAAAAGGAACAGGTAATTGGTCAAATTGCAAAAGAAACAATCTATGGTGGAGAGTCGATTAATCCAGAAAGATTAGCAGATGAAGCATATCGAAGAAATCATCTAGCCTATATTATACCCGAAGGATATCGCGCGTTAACCCTACAATATACTCCTGTCATGGGTGTAGGAGGATTTATTCTACCAGGAGATTATGTCGATATAATAGGAACTTATCAACCGATCTTTAATGCAACAGAAAAAGATGTTTCAAAGGTGATTCTGCAGCAGGTGCTTGTATTAGCAGTTCAAGAAAATACAGATGAAGAAGCATCAAAGGATACGCAAGGAAATAATACGATTACGTTAGCAGTTACCCTTAAAGAAGCGGAAAAATTAACCTATACGGAAGAAAGAGCAAGTATACGGCTTATGTTGCGTCCTTTAAATGAAAAAGGAAAATCTACCACCACAGGAGTAACGAAGGATAATATACTTACACCATAGGAGGAGTTAGAATGGTGGATATCATAAAGGTATTAATTGTCGATGATATTGAAGAAACAAGAAAAAACCTACGAAAGGTACTTTCTTTTGAGGAACGCTTTGATGTCGTTGGGGAAGCAGAAAATGGATTTCAAGCAATTGATATGGCCTGTAAATACAAACCAGACATCATTTTGATGGACATTAACATGCCTGATTTAGATGGCATTCAAGCCACAGAACGAATTAATTCGAAATGTCCTAATGCCTCTGTAATTGTAACATCCGTACAGGGAGAAAATGAGTATTTAAAAAGAGCGATGCTTGCTGGAGCAAAGGAATATCTAATTAAACCCTTCTCTCCAGATGAAATCAATCAGACCATCATCAATGTTTTTGAAAGAAACAAGCAAAGAACAAGTCAAGTATATGCCCATCAGGTGCTAGAAAAGGGTTTAGTAGAAAGTCCGAAGGTAATATCCCTGATCAGTGGAAAGGGATGAGTAGGAAAGAGTACAATAGTAGTTAATTTAGCTGTTGGATTAACCAAACTCCATAAAAAAGTAGCGATTGTAGATTTGGATTTAATGTTTGGAGATATCGCTGCTTTATTTAACCTAAAGGTAAAGGAAAGTATCTATCATGTGGTTCAGGAAATGGAAAGATTAGATGGAGAAACAATCCTCCCATATTTATTAGAAACGGAGCAGGGGATACACATTCTTCCTTCACCTATTCGACCAGAGCAAAGTGAAATCATTACAGGAAAACATGTAGAGAAGATCCTTCGTTTACTTAAAGAAACCCATGATTATGTGATTGTAGATACTCCTGCCCTATTGTCTGATCCAGTATTGGCCCTTGAACAATCGGATTTTATTTTACTTATTAACACACTGAATATTCCAGTGTTACGTCACAATAAAACCATTCTTGAAATTATGAAATCACTAGATTTCCCAATTGAACGAGTTCGCAGCCTTATTAACCGTTCAGATTTGGATACAGGTGTAACCCAAAAGGATGTAAAAACAGCATTAGGAATGGAAGCCTATCGATTGATTCCAGATGATAAATTTGTCGATATAGCTATTAATCGTGGAGAGCCCCTCCTAGAGATGAAACCAAATGGAAAGGCTTCCAAACAAATGAATTCATTAGCCAAGCAAATTATTGCTGAAGATGATAGAAAAAAAGCTAGTTCATGGTTTAAGCGACCACGCTCTAATACGAAGGAAGGTTAGGAGGGGAAGACCTTGTCATTACTTAAGCGACTTCAAAATCAGCAAGAAAAAGAAATATTTCATCGTTCAAATAAGGAGGACGCTAAACCAGATGCTTATCTTAAGGACGATCCCTACACCGAATTAAAGGCGAATATTCACAAAAAAATAGTGGAGGAATTAGAGGGTGAAGCGTTAGATGATCAAACTTCTGAAGAAGAATGGGACGAAATAAAACAATTAATCGATACGATTCTTCAAGAAGAAAATGAGATGCTGACAAGGCAGGAACGGGAAAAGGTTATTCAGGAAATTATTGCGGAAATGAAGGGCTTTGGACCAATCGATACGCTGTTAAATGATGAAGATATTTCAGAAGTGATGGTCAATCATGCCAAACAGATATATGTAGAAAGAAAAGGGAAACTAGAGCTGTCACCTGTTCAATTTCGAGATGATGATCATGTAATGAGAATTATTGAAAAAATTGTATCGCCGCTGGGAAGAAGAATTGACGAGAGTTCACCGATGGTAGATGCTAGATTACCTGACGGTTCAAGGGTAAATGCAATCATACCTCCACTGGCGTTAAAAGGACCAAGTATCACCATTCGAAAATTTTCAAAAGATCCTTTTCAAATTGAGGATTTAATTCGCTTTGGTACATTAACAGAACCAATGGCACTTTTTTTAAGGGCAGCGGTAGAAGCAAGGCTGAATATTGTTGTTTCTGGAGGTACAGGGAGTGGTAAAACAACCACCCTTAATGTTTTATCTTCCTTTATCCCATCTGATGAACGAATTGTAACCATTGAGGATGCTGCGGAGCTACAGCTTAGACAGGATCATGTTATTACCCTTGAAACAAGACCACCGAATATTGAGGGAAAAGGAGCCATCACCATGCGTGAATTGGTTAAAAATAGCTTAAGGATGAGACCCGATCGTATTGTGGTTGGTGAGGTTCGAAGCGGTGAAGCACTAGATATGCTTCAAGCGATGAATACGGGACATGATGGAAGCTTAACAACAGGGCATGCCAATACACCAAGAGATATGCTGTCTCGTATAGAAACCATGGTATTGATGGCTGGTATGGACTTACCAGTAAGGGCTATACGTGAACAAATCGCTTCAGCAGTTGATATCATAGTTCAACAAAATCGGATGAAGGATGGAACGAGAAAAATAACGCATATAACGGAAGTATTAGGTATGGAGGGAGATATTGTTACGATGCAGGATATATTTCTTTATAAATATCCTGGTGCTTTTCAGCCGACAGGTGTTGTACCAAAAACCTTTGAAAAGATTAAAGATGCAGGAATATCCATTACTACGGATATGTTTCAGTTTACGGGTTAAAAGAATGAGAAGCTTAGGAGGAAGACTATGATATGGGGCGTCGTAACTGCTGTGTTTTTATCCCAATTTATGTTGACTCTATGGATAGCTAGCTATCTTCAAAAAAGAAGAAAACGAATTAAAACAAGAATTAATGAAATTGAAAGAAAAGAGTGGCAGGAAACAGAAAAAACAGTGGGAAAGAATAATAAAGCAAATGTACGATTTTTGCTAACCTCTTATCTTTGGAATCTGTTCAGTCATATTAAATGGCTCAAACAATTAGATGAAAGACTACAGAATGAATTAAAAAACGCAAATATATTAATGAAATCAAAAGAATTGATTGTTATGATGTTTTTCTCAGGGTTATTAGGAGGGTTTTTAGGCGTCATTCTTATTGGCGGAAGTAAGGGAGCATGGCTTGCTATGGTAACTTGGCTTTTGCCTATGAGCTGGGTAAACGTGAAAAAAAATAAGCGAAAAAACAAATTAGAAGCACAGCTTCCTGAAATGATAAATATGACGGCCAATTCACTTAAGGCTGGGTACTCGTTACTTCAAGCCTTTGAGTTATTATCTAGAGAAATGGCAACACCTTTATCGGAGGAAATTCAACGATTATTACAAGAAATACGCTTGGGAGTAACGACAGAAAGAGCACTTATCCACTTTAATCAACGAATCGATAGCAAGGATTTGGATCTAATTATTACTTCTATGTTAATCCAAAGACAGATTGGTGGTAATTTAGCAGAAATATTAGATAAAATTGGGGATACGATTAGAGAGAGAATCAAAATTCAAGGAGAGATAAGATCCTTAACGGCTCAAGGGAAGATGTCGATGATTATATTTATGATACTACCGATTGGGTTAGCTATATTTTTGACTTTGTTTAACACGGAGTATATGATGACTCTTATTATTAACCCTATTGGATGGCTCATGATTACAGTGGCTGTTGTTGGTCAAATTATCGGTGCTATCTTTATTAAGAAGATAACTCAAATTGAGGTGTAGAAGATGAATCTTCAACATGCGGTAATCCTATTTATTGGATTTACAATATTTTTTGGTGTTTTTTATGGTTTAAGAGTGCTTTTTTATCAACGCTTAATAATCAAAGAAAGAATCATGGCGATTATTGAGAATAAACAGGTGACAAGGGAAGATGACCCTTATGCATTACCTTTTAAAGAAAGAATGATTAAACCGTTGCTGCAAAAAACGGAGACATCTATTATGAAGTTTGCTCCTTCTTCCTTAAAAAGAAAGGAACAGGAATTATTAGTGTTAGCTGGTCATCCTCATCATTTGACACTTCAAGAATGGATGACCTGGAGAGTGTTAATTTGGCTACTTATGGGTAGTATATTTACTATGATGGGATGGAGTCAAGAATTATGGATTCACAAAGTGTTGATCGCTTTGATTGGTTGGGGCTTAGGATATATAATCCCTATTTTTTATCTAAAAAATCAAAAGGATAAG
>JAENYW010000058.1 GCA_016841555.1 Tepidibacillus decaturensis | reverse complement strand
ATTGGTTATATTGGACCAAATGGCGCAGGAAAAAGTACTACAGTAAAGATATTGCTTGGTCTTGTGGAAGGATATTTAGGAGATATTACTATTTTTGGACATGACATTTCTAATGGAAATGTTGATTACAAGAAAAAAATCGGTTATGTGCCAGAGACCGCTGAACTGTATGATAATCTTACTGCCCACGAGTATTTATCGTTTGTTGCCGAATTATATGGAATTGACCCTAATATAGCGTCACAAAAAGCACAGAGATTAATGAGTATATTTGAATTAGAGAATGTGTATCATACTCGTCTCTCTTCTTTTTCAAAAGGGATGCGACAAAAAGTTTTGATTATATCCAGCTTGCTACACAATCCTGATTTATTATTTCTCGATGAACCCTTGAGCGGCTTAGATGCCAATAGTGTTATGATTGTTAAAGAAATATTAGCACAGCTAGCAGATCAAGGAAAAACGATATTCTATTCATCTCATATCATGGAGGTTGTTGAAAAGATTAGTAACCGTATCATCTTACTTTCTGAAGGACTTATTGTAGCTGATGGCAGTTTTAATGAATTAAAGAAACAAAATAAAGAGGGAACTTTGGAAGAAATTTTTAATCAATTGACGGGATTTACTGAACATAAGGAAATTGCAAAAAAATTTGTCTCCATTGTTCAAGAGGTGTAATAGAATGAAAGACTTCCAAGCTTTAAAAGTACTAGACCGTTTAGAATGGCTATTTAAAAAAGCCAATATTGACTATATCCTTTTACGAAAAATTTTAAAAATAAAATTGATAATGGATAAAAGAAGAGTTCCGACTATATTTAATCAGTCACAAGCAAAGAAAAACAAAGAGGTAAATTATTTCTTTAGATCATTATGGCTTTATGCTTTTATGGGACTCCTTTTAATTCCTTTTATTCTCATGGAAGATAACTATATTTTTCAAATGAGTATCACATTTGCTATAGTAATGTTTATTATTATGAGTACAATGATTTCTGATTTTTCATCCGTGCTTTTAGACTTAAGAGACAAATCAATTCTAGTAACAAAACCAGTCAGCAGAAAGACAATTAACGCTACGAAATTTGTCCATATAAGCATTTATATGTTTCTTTTAACTGCGTCGATTGTCACTATTCCGTCTATTGTTGCACTAATTAAACATGGAGCAATATTTTTTATTTTTTTCATCTTTGAGATTATTTTAGTTAACTTACTTATCATTGTTTTTACTGCGTTATTATATTTCTTGTTCTTAAAATTCTTTGACGGGGAACAGCTAAAGGATCTTATTAATTATTTTCAAATTATGTTGTCAATTGTAATAATGATCGGTTATCAGGTGGTTGTTCGCTCATTTGAATTTATTGATTTAAAGGTAGCGTTTTATTTAAAATGGTGGCACTTTTTCATACCACCTATCTGGTATAGTGCACCATTTGAACTGTTGCTACACGGTAAGTTTGAAATGTTCTTAATCATCTTTACTATCCTTGCTATCATTGTCCCTATTCTTTTTATCATCCTCTACATAAAGCTGATGCCTTCTTTTGAAAGAAATCTTCAAAAATTATCAGAACAGAGTACGAGAAAGAAGACTCAAAGTAAATTAAGTCTAGGACTTGCAAAGATTATTTGTCGAGATAAAGAAGAAAGAACCTTTTATCGCTTTGCCACCCTTATGATGAAAAATGAAAGGGAATTTAAGCTGAAAGTCTATCCTTCCATAGGATTTTCTTTAGTTTTACCTTTTATAATGCTCTATAATCAATTTTTAAATAAATCACTGAAAGAAATAGCTTCAAGCCATTTATTTTTAACTATTTATTTTAGTATGATGATTATTCCTACGGTCGTCTTGATGTTAAGATATTCAGGAAAATATAAAG
This sequence comes from Tepidibacillus decaturensis, assembly GCA_016841555.1. Classification (GTDB taxonomy): domain Bacteria; phylum Bacillota; class Bacilli; order Tepidibacillales; family Tepidibacillaceae; genus JAENYW01. The sequence continues at coordinate 11,238 of JAENYW010000058.1, read as the reverse complement.
GTGCTTGGATATATAAAACAACCCCGATTCAAAATACAACAACAATTTATAAAGGAACATTAAAAGCATTTTTGATAAATCTTTTTCTTCCATTTTTCTTTATAATAAGTGTTATATTTGGCATTATATATAGATTCCAAGTCTTACCTCATCTTATCGTTATTATGTTAAGCTCTTTTGTCTACACTATCATTAGTTTTAAGATAATAAAAAAATCATTACCTTTCTCTGAATCATTTAATACGATGCAAGACGAAGAAGGGATGAAACTGTTTCCTCTTTTCATCTTGATAGGATTTTTTCTCGGGATACATTATGTTAGCACACTATTCCATTACGGTGTATATCTGTATATGATTATTTTAATATTCGTTAATTCGTATATATGGCGCAAAGTGTGACAGTCTGACGTTTCGTTTGTAACTTTTTTTCACCATAATGAGCTTATCACATTTTAACCTATCCCCCTCCTTTAGGAGAAGTTAGAAATGCAAAAACCATGTTTAGCTTCTCTGCGTAAAATATCCAATGCACGAAATAATAACCTTTTGCATCACGTATGGGTTGGCGGTTCCGAATCTACGCTTGAGAAAATAGGCAGTTGCGCTGTGGTGGAACCAAGAACCCCCACTACTTACTTAAGTGATGGGAATACGTCATAGCCTGTTCTACTATTCCTCTCCCTATTCCTAATACTCTACTAATTTGACGGATGCTTGCACCTGTGTGTTCTTTAATTTCTCTAATAATATTATCTCTTTCTTTTTTTGTTAAATTTGAAATCAATTCTGGCTTGTGAATTTTTGATATTTCATTTTTTAATTTTTCATCTGTATATCTTATTTTTATTTCATACTCAAGGCACTGGTCTGTATTTGACATTTTCATAAATTCCGAGAATCTATCTTGATTTGGAAAAAAACTTTTGCCCATTTCCACACTAACTAATTTTCGTTTAGTTTCATTCGTATAATATGTACAGCTGCTCCATTTATATTCAAATATGTTCTTTACCATCCCCGCTTTTACTGGATTTTGATGAATATATCGTAATACTGTTAAAAAATATGTATCATCTTCAACCACTTCACTCTTATACCTATTTTGAAATAAATGACCTGTTCGTTCATATTTTAAATTATGCCATTGTACATAACCAACAGATATTCTTTTTATTGATTCACCAATATGTTCACTACCTTCTTTCATCAAAATATGAACATGATTATCCATTAAGCAATAACCATAAATAATAGCATGACTTTTTTCTTTCGCTTTAGAAAAAAGAGATAAAAATACTTCTCGATCTTCGTCATCCAAAAAAATATCTCGCTTATCTAAACCTCTTAACATAATATGGTATATTCCAGTATTACTTTTTTTTCTGCTTTGTCTTGGCATAAAATCCCTCCTTTTTAATTATCTTACTCTGTTAGAGGTTGTATGTCAAACGAAACGTCCCTTTGTCATGCCCTTGCACCACCTTTGTTAATCCCAAGCACAAAAAAAACAGAAGGCTTGTATAGTAGCCTTCTGTTTTTTACTTGTTACTAACCATTTTTCATGACAAACGAAACGTCCCCTTGTCATGGTCATGCCTTGTCATGATTTTAATGCATGAACGACTAAATCCCCCATCTCCTGAGTGGTAACCACTTTGGAGTCTTCTGTTGCTAAATCCTTTGTTCTGTAACCTTCCTCCAACACGTTGAAAACTGCCTTTTCAATCTGTTCCGCTTCCTCATTCATGCCAAAGGAATATTTAAGCATCATTGCTGCGGAAAGAATGGTTGCCAATGGATTAGCAACGCCTTGACCTGCGATATCTGGAGCAGAGCCATGAATCGGTTCAAACATTCCTACGCTTCCTGTACCCATACTTGCTGATGGTAGCATACCAATCGAACCAGTCAGCATAGCTGCTTCATCACTTAATATGTCACCAAACATATTCTCTGTTACAATAACGTCAAACTGTTTAGGATTACGTACAAGCTGCATAGCACAGTTATCCACTAGCATATGATTTAATTCAACCTCAGGGTAATCGACAGCCACTTTTTCTGCTACAGCACGCCATACTCGTGAGGATTCCAAAATATTTGCTTTATCCACCGATGTGAGCTTTTTCCTTCGCTTCATCGCTGTTTCAAAGCCTAGACGGACAATACGTTCTATTTCCAATTCTGTATAGGTAAGCGCATCTGTTACCTTTATTCCCTGTTCTGTTTCCACTTTGGTTTTTTCTCCGAAATAAATTCCTCCTGTTAGCTCACGTACGACAAGTAAATCTACGCCTTGAATTACTTCCCTCTTTAATGTAGATGCCTCAATTAAAGCATCATACACCTTCGCTGGACGAAGATTACTAAATAATTGTAGCTCCTTCCGCAAGCCTAACAACGCCATTTCTGGACGCAATTCTCCAGGCAGGGTGTCCCACTTAGGACCGCCAACTGCACCTAATAAGACGGCATCACTGCTCTTACATTGCTCTAATGTGTTTGCCGGTAATGGAACACCCGTCTGATCAATAGCTACTCCCCCAACAGGAAATTGTTCAAACGTAAAGGAAGCATTTCCTTGCTCTGCAATCACCTGTAATACCTTTACTGCTTCAGTGATAATTTCAGGACCAATCCCATCTCCAGGAAGAACAGTTATTTTAGGCATTGGCAATCCTCTCTTTCACATAGGGTATTAATCCGCCAGCATGAATAATCTCTTGAATAAATGCAGGAAAAGGGGCTGCTTGATAGGATTTAGCTTTTGTCACATTGTGTATTACTCCAGAATCCGCATCTACTTCAAATATATCCCCTTCTTCGGCATCTCTAGCTGCTTCTGGAGATTCTAAAATTGGTAAGCCAATATTGATGGCATTACGGTAAAAAATACGTGCAAAGGATTCAGCTATAACACAGGAAACCCCTACTGCTTTAATGGATACGGGAGCATGCTCTCTTGAGCTTCCTGAACCAAAATTTTTCCCTGCTACTAACATATCTCCTTTGCTTACCTTTTGTGCAAAGCTTGGATCTACATCCTCCATACAGTGCTGAGCCAATTCTTCATGGGAGGTGGTATTTAAATATCTAGCAGGAATAATTACATCCGTATCAATATCATTTCCGAACTTCCATATCTTCCCTTCGAATTTCATCTAAGCCACCTCCTCAGGTTTTACTACTTCCTCTGGACTTGCAATTCTTCCTTTGATGGCAGAAGCAGCGGCAACATATGGATTAGCCAAATATACCTCTGATTCAGGATGTCCCATTCTTCCTACAAAATTACGATTGGTTGTGGAAACAGCCTTTTCTCCCTTCGCCAATACTCCCATATGTCCACCTAAGCAAGAACCACAAGTTGGGGTACTAACTGCTACGCCTGATTTGATAAAGATTTCAACTAGCCCTTCTCGAACTGCCTGTAAATACACATCCTGGCTACCTGGGAACAACACAACACGCACATTAGAGTTCACCTTATTCCCTTTAAAAACCGCAGCAGCCGCGCGCAAATCTTCTATTCTACCATTGGTACAAGAACCAATGACTACTTGATCTATCGCTATTTCACCCACTTCACTTATAGGGTGCGTATTTTCTGGAAGATGTGGAAAAGCTACTGTAGGCTCTATCTTTGATACATCAAAATCATACTCCGCTATATATCTTACATCCTTATCGCTACGAAAAATCTGATAAGGTCGCTTTGCTCTTTCTCTAACGTACCGTAGGGTTGTTTCGTCTGGCTCAATCAATCCAACCTTTGCCCCTGCGTCAATTGCCATATTAGATATTGTAAAACGGTGATCCATTGAAAGCTGACTAATGGTTTCCCCCATAAATTCCATTGCTTGATACCTTGCACCAGCTACTCCGATTTTTCCAATCGTGTGCAGAATTAAATCCTTCCCTCCTACATAAGGATTTAATTTCCCATGATAATGGAACTTGATCGATTCTGGAACCTTAAACCATGTCTCTCCCGTTGCCATCGCTGCAGCCATATCTGTACTTCCTACACCAGTAGCAAAAGCTCCTAAGGCACCGTAGGTACATGTATGGGAGTCAGCACCAATTACGATATCCCCAGGAAGAACAAGTCCTTTTTCTGGAAGAATGACATGTTCAATTCCCATTTCACCTATTTCAAAATAGTGCTTAATCCCCTTTTCATGAGCAAAATCTCGCATTACCTTTGATAGTGTCGCTGATTTAATATCCTTTGCAGGTACAAAATGATCAGGTACCAGCATAATACGTTCTTTATCAAAAACATCCTTCACTCCTAGTTTTTCAAATTCTCTAATTGCTACAGGAGCCGTAACATCATTACCTAAGACTACATCGGTTTTTACCTTCACCAGCTGTCCAGGACTAACTTCCTTTAATCCTGCTCCATGGGCTAGAATTTTCTCAGCCATCGTCATTCCCATGTTCTTCCTCCCCCTTCTTTTACTGCTATTAACTTTCTCTAACCAATCTCTCTTTTTGCCCCTTCTTTCCCAAGCATATCTCTTCTTGCCAACATACGATTTAGTGCATCAATATAAGCTTTTGCACTTGCTTCTAAGGTATTCGTTGAATTGCCACGCCCTTGGAACATAACTCCTTCGTGCTCTACTTTAATATATACGGTACCATTGGCATCTCTACCATCTCCAACTGATTTTATTTGGTAATCCTTCAATCGTAATCTCATGCCTGAAATGCGATCAATGGCATTGTATACCGCATCAACAAGACCATCCCCTCTAGCCGCTTCTTCCATTACTGATCCATCTGGCATAGTCATCCGAACCATCGCTGTGGATATAGAGGTGTCACCAGCAATATGCAAATATTCCAATTCGTATTTTTCTTGTTTTTCTACCTCTTTCAATTGAAGATCATCTACAATCATGATTAAATCATCATCAATAATTTCTTTCTTTTTCATTGTGAGCTCTTTAAACTTATTAAATGCTGTATCTATCTGTTCATCTGTTAAGCTATATCCTAATGTAACTAATCTTTCACGGAAGGCATGACGACCAGAATGTTTACCTAGAACTAGCTTATTGCTAAAATAGCCAACGGTCTCTGGCTTAATAATCTCATAGGTGCTTCTTTCTTTTAGTACCCCATCCTGATGAATTCCTGCTTCGTGAGCAAAGGCATTTGCTCCAACAATTGCTTTATTACCAGGTACAATCATTCCCGTTAATTTACTTATTAGCTTACTGGTTCTTGCGATTTGCTCTAAATGCATGTTACTTGTAGCCTTAAAATAATCCTGTCTTGTAACTAAGGATACAGCAATCTCCTCTAGAGCAGCATTCCCTGCTCGTTCCCCTATTCCATTAATTGTTCCTTCTATTTGATCTGCACCATTTTGAAGAGCAGCCAAGCTATTTGCCACCGCTAATCCTAAGTCATCATGACAGTGAGCACTAAATATTGCTTTATCACTGTTAGATACATTTTCCTTTAGATATTTAAACATCGCACCATATTCCTGTGGTGCCATATAACCTACCGTATCAGGAATATTAACGACTGTAGCTCCCGCATCAATTATTGCTTTTGTAACCTTTGCTAAATAAGGAAGCTCACTTCTTCCTGCATCCTCAGCGGAAAATTCAACATCATGAAAATACTTTTTTGCATACTTCACCATTTCCACTGCTGCTTCTATTACCTCTTCCTCTGTTTTTCTCAGTTTATACTTCAAATGAATAGGGGAAGTTGCAAGAAAAATATGAATTCGAGCATCCTCTGCATTTTTGATTGCTTGATAGATCTGATCAATGTCCCCTACTGTTGCACGACCAAACCCTACTATTTTTGCCCCCTTTACCTCGTCAGCTACTCGTTTAACAGCCTGAAAATCCCCAGGGGAAGCAACAGGAAAGCCAGCTTCAATCGCATCAATTCCTAAACGAACTAACTGTTTAGCAATCTCCAGCTTTTCATGTTCATTCAAATTAACGCCAACAGACTGCTCTCCATCTCTTAGTGTGGTATCTAAGAATTGGATCTTTCTCATAGAAACCCCTCCATTATGAGTTGATCTTTAGTCTTACTTTATTTTTTTCACTTTAACAAATGGCATCATTTCACGAAGCTTTTGTCCAACCTGTTCAATCGGATGTTCTTGCTCCTGTCTATTTATTGCATTAAATACTGGTCTACCCACTTGATTTTCTACCAACCAATTTCTTGCAAATTCACCATTTTGAATTTCATGTAAAACCTGCTTCATTGCCTTTCGTGTTTCTTCCGTAATAATTCGTTTACCTGTCATGAAATCCCCATACTGTGCTGTATCACTTATGGAATAACGCATATTGCTTAATCCACCTTCGTACATTAAGTCTACAATTAACTTTAACTCATGTAGCACTTCAAAATAAGCAATTTCTGGTTGATAGCCAGCTGATGTTAGCGTATCAAAGCCTGCTTTTACTAATTCACTTACTCCACCACAAAGAACAGCCTGCTCTCCAAATAAATCTGTTTCTGTTTCTTCTTTAAAGGTTGTTTCTATTACTCCAGCTCTCGTACAGCCAATCCCTTTTGCATAGGCTAATGCTGATTCTTTAGCTTTACCTGAAGTATCTTGATGAATAGCTATAAGTCCAGGTACTCCCGCACCTTCCTGATAGGTTCTCCGTACTAAGTGACCAGGACTTTTTGGTGCTACCATGACAACATCTGTACCCTTTGGAGCAACAATTTGACCGTAATGTATATTAAATCCGTGGGAAAAAACAAGCGTATTTCCCTCTTGTAAATTTGGTTCAATTTCCTCACGATATACCTTAGCCTGTAGCTCATCAGGTAGCAGAATTTGCACGACATCAGCCTTTGCAACTGCATCATTTACAGGATATACTTCAAAATTATCCTCAACTGCTTTATCCCATGATCTACCTTCTCTTAAACCAACGATGACATGAACACCACTTTCTCTTAAATTTTGTGCCTGTGCATGCCCTTGACTTCCATACCCTACTACCGCAACTGTTTTTCCTTCAAAAGCTTCTAAGCTTGCATCCTTGTCATAATACATTTTCATTTGTATCATCTCCTGTTTATAATTAAATATTTTGCTAAATCTTTAAATACTAGTTTTATCCTTCTGTTAAGCAACAGCAGTTTTTCCCTTAGACAAGTAAGTGAGAACTTATCCTCTTTCAATTGCTGCAAATCCAGTTCTCACTAAATCCTTGATGCCATATGGTCGTAAGAGCTCAATTAGTGCATTTAGCTTATCTTCATCTCCTGTTGATTGAATCGTAATGGTACTATGTGAAATATCAATAACAGCAGAACGGAAGGGCTCAATTAAATTACGAATCTCTGGTAAAGTAGTAGGTGTTGCATTTACCTTCACCAAAATTAGTTCTCTAGCCACCATGGGCTCATTCGTAATATCATTCACCTTATGAACATCAATCTGTTTATATAATTGTTTTTTTACCTGCTCAATCACCTGACTATCTCCTTGAGCGATAATCGTCATTCTTGATAGCCCTGGCTCTTCTGTCTTCCCCACTGTTATGGATTCAATATTAAAGCCTCTTCGATTAAATAAGCCCGCTATTCTAGTTAATACACCTGCCTGATTATTAACAATAATAGAAAGAGTATGTTTCATTATTCATCATCCCCTTCCAACATTTCATCAAGCGATGCGCCTGCTGGCACAAAAGGAAATACATTTTCTTCTTTTTCTACAATAATATCCATAACAACAGGCCCTTTATGGTCAAATGCCTGCTTCAAAACCGTTGTTAATTCTTCCTTTGTTGTTGCTCTTAACCCAAGTATCCCATAAGCCTCTGCTAGTTTAACAAAGTCAGGTGTCGTCATCGGTGTTGAAGAATATCGACTCTCGTGAAACATTTCCTGCCACTGACGTACCATCCCTAAAAAGGAATTATTAAGGATTGCTACTTTAATTGGTAATTGCTGTTCTGCAATAGTTGCCAATTCTTGAATATTCATTTGGATACTTCCGTCACCCGATATACAGATTACTTGTTCATCCATTTTTCCAACTTGAGCACCGATAGCTGCGGGTAAGCCAAATCCCATTGTTCCTAATCCACCAGACGTAACCAAGCTTCTAGACCTTTCAAATTGAAAGTATTGTGCAGCCCACATTTGATGCTGACCAACATCGGTACTAACAATTGCATCCTTATTATGCTTATGCAATTGTTGAATCACATACTGAGGTTTGATTTTTTCCTCATCATCTCTATATCTTAGTGGCTTTTCCTTTTTCCATTGCTGCAAATGTCTTACCCATTCTTGGGTACTACCTGGAGTAGCTTTTCTAGATAGGGCTTGAAGTACATTTTTTAGGTTACCAACCAACGGATAATCCGTAGCAACAATTTTCCCTACCTCAGCTGGATCAATATCTACATGTACAATTTTTGCTTTTGGAGCAAATTTTTTCACATTTCCTGTTACCCGATCATCAAACCTAGCTCCTAGGGAAATGAGCAAATCTGCATTTTGAATCGCGCGATTAGCAGTAACCGTTCCATGCATACCAGGCATTCCTAACCATAACGGATGACTGTAAGGGAATCCTCCTAACCCCATTAAAGTAGTGGTAACAGGAATATTCATTTTTTCAGCAAATTGAAGCAGTTCTTCTGATGCTTCGGAAGATATTACACCACCTCCAGCTAAAATGAGTGGTCTTTTCGCCTTTGGTATTTCCTGCGCTACCTTTGCAACTTGATTTGGATTTGGCTCTATCGTTGGTTGATAGCTTGGAATTCTTATTTCATCCGAATAGTAATAGGCTACTTTTTCATAGGCAACATCCTTTGGAATATCAATTAACACAGGACCAGGACGTCCAGATTTTGCAATATAGAACGCTTCTTTAATAATTCTCGGAAGATCTTCTGTTCGTTGCACTAAATAATTGTGTTTCGTGATTGGCATAGTAATTCCAGTAATATCTGCTTCTTGAAATCCATCTGTTCCAATGACAGCTCTAGGAACCTGACCAGTAATGATAACCAGTGGAATAGAATCCGTAAATGCATTGGTAATTCCTGTTACTAAGTTTGTCGCTCCTGGTCCAGAGGTCCCTATACATACGCCAACCTTTCCAGTTACTCTTGCGTATCCATCAGCAGCATGAACTGCCCCTTGTTCGTGACGTGAGAGTATATGCTTCATACCCGAATCATAGAGTGCATCATAAATAGGAATAACCGCACCTCCAGGGTAGCCGAAAATAACGTCAACTCCCTCCTTTTTCAAACTCTCAATCAGGATATTTGCACCTGTTTCCATTTCATGAGTCACTTGTTTTCTCTTATGATTTTCAGCTTCCTTCAATGCTTCCGCACCCATATTCTTTCCACCTTCCTTTTCATCATAATTAATCATCATCAGAATTTGTGTTTCACTAAAGCAGTGACTTATAGGAGTCGCTTTCTTACCTTCGGTTTATTCAATAGAAAGACAACGGACAACGGAACTCGTTATAAAATACAAATTCCCTTTAATACTTCCACACAGCACCTGTATTTGCTGATGTAACAAGACTAGCATAACGTTTTAAGTAACCCTTTAATTCCTTTTTGCCAGGCTGTACTTCTTGTTGCTTCAGCTTAGTTATTCTTTCATCAATTTCCTCTTGTGTAATATCTAGTACAATACTCCGATTAGGAATGTCGATTTGTATGGTATCTCCCTCTTCTACTACAGCAATAGTTCCATACTCTGCTGCTTCTGGTGAAACATGACCAATTGAAGCTCCTCTTGTTGCCCCAGAAAAACGTCCGTCTGTGATTAATGCAACACTAGAATCCAAGCCCATTCCTGCTAAAGCGGAGGTTGGTGTTAACATTTCCCTCATTCCTGGACCCCCTTTAGGCCCTTCATAGCGAATGACGACTACATCACCTTGTAGTATCTCCCCGTCCATAATTGCCTTTACAGCTGCTTCTTCACCGTTAAATACCCTTGCTGGACCCTGATGAGCCATCATTTCTTTAGCAACTGCTCCCTGCTTAACAACAGCACCCTCTGGCGCAAGATTACCAAATAAAACGGCTAATCCTCCAGTTTGAGCATAAGGATCTTCAATCGACCGAATGACGTTAGGATCTTTAATCTCAGCGAATGAAATGGTATCCTCTAAGGTTTCCCCTGTAACTGTAATGACCTCCTTCTTTAACATGTCATGCTCCATTAGCTCCTTCATCACTGCAGATACGCCACCTGCTCTATCAAGTACTTCTATATGATTAGACCCTGAAGGACTTAGGTGACAAAGCTGTGGTGTTTCTGCAGCAATTTGATTGATTTCCTTAAGCGTAAGCTCTACTCCCATTTCATGGGCAACCGCTAAAATATGCAAAATCGTATTGGATGATCCACCTAAGGCCATATCAACTTTAAGTGCATTTTCAAACGCCTCTTTTGTCATAATCTCACTTGGAAGAATATTCTTTTCTACCAATTCCATTATTTTCATTCCTGCTTTTTTTGCGAGTCGATTACGAGCTGCCATTACTGCTGGAATCGTTCCGTTACCTGGAAGACCCATACCTAACGCTTCTGTTAAACAATTCATCGAATTTGCTGTGAACATTCCTGAACAGCTTCCTCCACCTGCACAGGAGTTCTCCTCCAAGAGAATTAGTTCTTTCTCTGTCATTTTCCCTGATTTAACAGCACCTACTGCTTCAAATACGGTTGCCAAATCGATGAATTTATCTCCTAATCTTCCAGCCAACATTGCTCCTCCGCTAACAAAAATGGAAGGAATATTTAGTCTAGCTGCAGCCATCAGCATTCCTGGCACCACCTTGTCACAATTTGGCATAAAGACAAGTCCATCAAATTGATGAGCTTCAACAACCGTTTCTGCACTATCTGCAATTATCTCTCTGCTTGGTAAGGAATACTGCATCCCACTATGATTCATCGCAATTCCGTCACAAACTACGATGGTATTGAATTCAAACGGCGTTCCCCCCGCCATTCGTATACCTGCTTTTACTTCCTCTGCTAGCTGACGTAAATGCTTGTGACCAGGTACAATCTCACTAAAAGAGTTAACAATCCCGATTAACGGTCTATCCAGCTCCTCATCTGTTATCCCCATAGACTTAAATAACGCACGGTGTGGGGCTCTTTCAATCCCTTTTGTTACTTTATGTGATCTCATCGTTCATCCTCCTCTTTGAATTTCGAATAGTATGAA
>JAENYW010000057.1 GCA_016841555.1 Tepidibacillus decaturensis | reverse complement strand
GAGTTAATGCTGTTCTATTATATCCTTCATTAAAGGGGGTGAGGAATGTTTCATTTCATTTTTTTCATTGATAAAAAAAGGAGGTATTATGTATGACTGCGTATCAAAAGGAAATTTGGTTTACTGTTATAATAGCTTCATTGTTCTTACTATCAGGCCATATGGGTTTTATCTTTTCAATTTTTCCTACCGAAAGTTATTTTATGGGTTTCCCTGTCAAGTATATTGTACCAATTATTGTTGGATGGTTTGGGGTTTTCTTATTAACGATTATTGCGGGCTACCTAGGAAATCATATTGATGATGAAATCAATAAAGAAAATGAGAGCATAGAGACCAATATAGAATAAAAAAAGGGGGTTTTATAGAATGGAACAAACTTGGCAGTTATCCAATCCTTGGCTAGGAATTATTCTTGTTGCTCTTTCGTTTACACTTTTTTATGTAATAGGGTGGTTATCTAATCGTTCAAGTACTTCTGTTGAGGATTTATATATTGCTGGTGGAAAAATTGGACCAGTTGTAAACGGGTTAGGGATGGCTTCTACTTATATGAGCTTAGCGACTTTCTTAGGTGTAACCGCTTTAATTCTTAAATTACAGATTCCTTTTGTCATGCTATGGATACAATTTATCTTAGCAATTCCGCTCATTACAATTATTTATGGAACTAGCTTACGCCGTATGGGTGCATATTCTCCAGCACACTTCGTAAAAGAACGCTTTGGTAAATCTGCTTCCGTTACTGTTGCACTGTGGATGATTTTGATTTCCTTGATGTATGCATTAGGACAGATGATTGGTATCGCAGCTACATTTCAGACATTGTTAGGAATTCCTTATCTTCCTGGTCTGTTAATTGGAGGTCTTCTTACCGTAGGATATATAACAATTGGAGGAATGTATGGAGCATCTTATAATGCTGCTCTTCAAATGGTTATCATGGGAATCATGTTTATATTTCCATTAGCAGCTATCATGAAAGGGTTAGGAAGTACTGGATGGTGGTTTTCTCCTCTATTATATTCTGACATGGTTCCATCTATGCTGGATAAGGTGCCTACGTTCTTTGACTATAAATATACAGTTAAATGGTATTTCGCTCTTATTCCTGCATTAACTTTAGGTGGAATGGGATTACCCCATTTAGCAATGCGTGTATATACGTCTTCAAGCTTACGTAGTGCTCGTAAATCGATGGTTTGGTATTCCTTAATTCTTGGTATGGTATTCTCTGCAACTTATACGATGGGTTTTGCAGGTGTGTATTATACTGCACTTACGGGTACAGAAATTGCTGCTGCTGATGCAGATAAATTAACGATAATATTGAATCTTATTTATAATCCAGAGTGGGTGACTGCACTCGTTATTGCAGGAGCTATCGCTGCTGGATTATCTACATTGAATGGAAATCTACTGTCTATTGGTGCACTTGTTGCTCAAGATATTATCTTAGCTTTAAAACCAAAATTAAAAGAAGCAACAAAAATGAAATTAGGTTATATTGCAATTGCACTTGGAGGAGTTATTAGTGTTTTACTTGCTATTAAGCCGCCTGCATTTTTAGTGGTAAGTATTTTATGGGCATTCGGTTTAGCTGCAACAACAAATGCACCGTTAATCATTATGGGAGTGTGGTGGAAAGGTGCTAATCGATATGGTGCCATTTCTGCGTCGATTATTGGAGGGACTGTGTATCTTATTACCTCCCCGTATATATTCCCATCTATTACGGTAAGTGGAGATGCTTTGACGGATAAACTAGGGCTGTCAAGTGCAATGGTTAGTGTACCAATTAGTTTTATTATCTTAATTTTAGTATCCTGTATTACAAATAGGATGCCTTCTTTACAATCTAAATTAACAGCAAACGAAGAGGCTAAATTAATTGAAAGGATTCATGGTTGGAAAACGGTAGATAGTCGACGATACAACAGTAAATTTTTCGCTTATACGATTGCGGTCTTTAGTTTGTTTGTGCTTATTTGGGCCTTAATGCCTTGGAACCTATAGGGACAAATTAGTCGTTGCAAAAAGGAGAAATTATGAAAAAATTAATGATTATTACACGTTCTTTATTTCTTAATAAAAAAATGATTGCAGAGCTTACAGCTTCATCTCAATGGAATAAGTGGGCAATGGTAATGACGATTTTTCTGGGAATTTATTATGGGATTACGAATATAGTTATAAATGCTTCATTAATTAGCAGCTTTGAGACGGGGATACTACGTAACGTTCTTATTCCAAGTATGTTTATCCTCGGAGGAGTTATGATGATTATAATTACTCGGTTAGGTTTTACTTTATTGCTTTGGGCAGGGGCAAAAGGAATGGGGGGTCCTGGTCTATTAGGTATTATTTATCGGATAACTGGTTTTGCAATGTTTCCCTTTGTGTTATCGATACCTATCTTAGCATCTATGAGTCAGGGGAACCATATTAACGAAATTTCCATTCTTATTATTATTTTATCTTTTGGTTGGATTTACTTTTATTTAGTGAATGCAATGAAAATTACACAGAAATTTGCACAGTGGAAGGCGTATATGGCAGTTTTATTAGTATATTTGTTCTTTACAAGTATATATTACATTTTCCTTCCAACTGCTTAACGATCTCACTTTTAAATCACTACTAACATGAATAAAGGAGCTGTTGCAAAACGAACTGAATTGTTCGTAGAGCAGCAGCTCCTTTATTTTTATATCCTTTGCTAAGTATATAAAAAAGCAGGCAAGTAAACCTGCCTGCTAAAAAAATTATATCACTGTTTATTTAATTCCTTTTGTCGTAATTCTACTCTTCTTATTTTTCCCGACGTAGTTTTTGGTAGTTCATCAATAAATTCTATTTTCCTAGGATATTTATAGGGGGCAGTTAAATTTTTCACATGGTCTTGTAATTCCTTAATCAGAGATTCTTCATTCGTTTTATCTACTCCACTTTTTAGCACAATGAATGCCTTAACGACATGCCCACGAACTTCATCTAAACTAGCTACAACAGCGCATTCCTGTACAGATGGATGCTTAACAAGGGCATCTTCTACCTCAAAAGGACCAATAGTATAGCCCGAGCTGATAATAATGTCATCACCACGACCTTCAAACCAGAAGTATCCATCCTCATCCTTTTTGGCTTTATCTCCTGTAATATAATAATCTCCACGGTATTGCATCGCTGTACGTTCAGGGTCTTTATAATAGTGTTTAAATAATGCTGGAGTTTCTTTATGTACTGCTATATCACCAACTTCACCTATCTCAACTGAATTACCATCTTCGTTAATTATCTCAACACTATTACCTGGAGTAGGCTTACCCATAGAGCCAGGTTTGTTTTGCATTCCTTCTAAAACACCAACGAGTAACGTATTTTCTGTTTGTCCGTATCCATCACGAACATTAACTTGGAAATATTTATTAAAGGTATCGATAACTTCACGATTTAATGGTTCACCAGCCGAAACAGCACTACGTAGATCTGGTAAAGAAAAATCATTCAGGTTATCTACTTTTGCCATTAAACGATATTCAGTTGGTGTGCAACAGAGAACGTTGACACTGTATTCATTCATTAATTGGAGATATTTTCTTGGTTCGAATTTACCGTTATAGGATAAGCCTGTTGCACCAGAACCGAGCGTTGCAAGAAAAGGACTCCAAATCCATTTTGCCCAACCTGGCCCTGCAGTAGCCCAAACCGTATCATTTTCTTCAATCCCTAGCCAGTTACTAGCTGTGGTCCGTAAATGTGCATAGGCCCATCCGTGAGTATGAACAACTCCTTTAGGTTGACCTGTCGTTCCAGAGGTATAGGATAAGAATGCCATATCATCCCTTTTTGTATCTGCCATATCTAATTCATCACTGGCTTCTTCCATTAATTCATCTAAGGATAGCCAACCTTCTACTTCTTCTCCTACGACAAATTTAGCAACATCTATTCCTTCAACCTTATTAAATTCATCAACATAAGGGTAATAGCTGATGACTCCTTTTACTTCGCCATGATGAATACGGTATTCAAGGTCTTTTTTACGAAGCATTTCGGAGCTAGGTATGACTACCAAACCAGCTTTTAAAGAACCAAGATAAATCTGATATGCTTCAATCAATCTTGGTATCATAATAAGCACAGTATCTCCTTTTTTTAATCCTTGGCTTAATAATGTATTTCCAATCTTATTGACGTTTTTAATCAGATTTACATAGGTTATTTCTTGTTTATCACCCTTTTCATTCTCCCATTTCACCGCGATTTTACTAGAGTCAGCAGCATAACGTTCAATTTCTTGTACAAAATTAAACTTTTCTGGAGCAATTAATTCTTCCTTATTCATTATTATCCCCCTTGTCCCCCAATGGTATATAATAAGTATATATTGTAATTTAAATATTATGAATATTTAAATTAGAAAATAATTTCTTTTTTTTTTTTTGTAGTTTTATTTGTAATATTAATAAAATTGTTTTATAGAATAATAGGTATGATGAATGATATAATACAGGGAAAATTACCATAGTATTTTTAATTTTTCAAAAATAGGAGTGGACAAAATGGAAGCATTACAATCTTTTGCATTGGAAAATTGGTTTTGGCTCGTGATTGCAGTAATCGGACTAATTATCATTGTAAAAGTAATTAAGACAGTTATTAAATGGGCAATTGTTATTATTGTAATTGTGCTAATTCTCGTTTACGGTTTTAATTATGACGTTAGCACATTGAAGGATTTTGGTGAGGGTGCTGTTAGTTATAGCAAAGAACAAGCAGTACAAAACCTTATGAATGGAGCGGCTGTTCAAGCTTCCTATGAGGTAAACGAAAATGGTAATTATACAGTACATACAAAAACTGCAACTCTGTATGGAAAAGTAGGAGAGGAGCAAGCAGAATTGGAAGTAATGGGGCAAAAGTTTACTATCGAGCTTGATCAAGTCCTTAAAGCTTTTATAGAACAAGTAAAAGAGAACAAGTAGTAGATTATTTATCACTTAATAATTTGATTTACTATTTATATAAGGAGAACGAATAATGTTGGAAGTTAATTTTTATGATAATGATAGCATTCCAAATGATAAATTAATTTTTGTTGTAATAGCAGCCAAGTATAAGGGAAGTTGGATTGTAGTTAGACATCAAAATAGAACGACTTGGGAAATCCCTGGTGGACATATTGAAGCTGAAGAGAAGATTGAAGCTGCGGCAGCTCGAGAATTATATGAAGAAACTGGAGCAATAGATTTCGAGTTAAGCCCCGTCAACATATATTCTGTTAACGATGGAAAAAAAGAAACCTTTGGACAGCTTTACTTTGCAGATATAAAAGCATTGGGCAATTTACCCGATTCAGAGATTGTAGAGGTTAAATTGGTAGATGAGCTACCTGAGCAGCAACTCACATATCCTTTGATTCAGCCATTCTTGTTCAAAAGAGTGTTAGATTTTCTTTATGTTGAAAATAGTTAATAAAGGAAAAGGGGGTTTATATGAAATAGAATTGGCTTGATCCGCCGATTAACGGACCAAAAACCAATCAGTAAAGCTTATCTTTTATATTTATATCTCATTTTAGACTAAGTAATAAAATAGCCATCATAATTGCAAAATCTGCTAAAGCATGGGTGACGAATAGAGTTACATGGTCTTGATTTTTTTCTTTAATCATTCTCCAAACAATCGCTGTTAAAAATAATACGACCAATGAAAGAATGATGAATGGCAATTTTACAAAATACAACAATACAAGAACATGATACCCTGCAAAGAGAACATCAAATAAATAATTGAGTTTTTTGTTATCGGTATTGAATATGATAAATCTCCAATATATTTCTTCTAGTATTGGATGGATTGTGATTAATATTAAAATAAACAACCATAAAGATCGTCCTGAGAGCTGGAATTGGCTTAATGCTTCTGTTAAATTAAGTTCAGGGAGTTTGATTACATTCCAGAGAAAATATAGAACAGGGAGAACAAATAAGGTAGATATTGTTCCAAAAATAAAAAGTTTTTTATTCTGTATCGAAAAGCTTATTTTATCTATCTTTTTAAAATGAATCATTATAATAACCAATATTGCTAAATGATAGAGGAATAGTGCGTACCAAGCATTGGATAATACATATAATCCGATAAATACGGTAGCATAGGGAACGAAGGAGAGGACGATTAATTGCCATAGCTTTGTCATTTGAACACCTCACGGTTGAATATACAAAAATATGAATCCTGAATATTATTATTCAATCAGTTATTTTCTAATACCTTTTTTTTGCTGATAAATTTGCAGTGGGAACGAAAAAAGCAGAAAGGATGACAAAGGGACGTTTCGGTTGTCATATGACAACCGAAACGTCCCTTTGTCATCCCCTTGACACCAGAAATTGTTTGATATTTGTTATAATTTCGATATTTGCTATAATAAAGAAAAATGAATGTATTTTGAAAATAATAGGTGTGGGAGGCAGGATACAGGATGGGGGATATAGAGAAAGAGCAATTCAAGGAATGGGAAGGAAAAACGGAGGCCTTTATAAAAAAACATCCAGAAAGAAAAGATTTTTTTGAAACTAGTTCTAACATACCAATTGACAGATTATATATGCCTAATGAAATGGACGAAGCATACATAGAGAAATTAAATTACCCAGGAGAGTATCCTTTTACACGTGGAATTCAGCCGACGATGTATCGAGGTAGATTGTGGTCGATGCGACAGTATGCAGGGTTCTCTACAGCAGAGGAGTCTAACAAGCGGTATAAATATTTACTAGAGCAGGGCCAAACAGGGTTAAGTGTTGCTTTTGATTTGCCAACTCAAATTGGTTATGACTCTGACGACCCTCATGCCAAAGGAGAAATCGGAAAGGTTGGAGTAGCCATAGATTCGTTAAAGGACATGGAAATTCTATTTCAGGATATTCCCTTAGATAAGGTTAGTACATCGATGACTATTAATGCTCCTGCATCTATTCTTTTGGCTATGTATATTGCAGTGGCAGAGAAGCAGGGAGTAGCTCCAGAACAGCTATCTGGTACCATTCAAAATGATATTTTAAAAGAATACATTGCACGTGGAACATACATATATCCTCCAAAGCCTTCTATGCGATTAATTACAAATATTTTTGAGTACTGTGCTAATTATTTACCAAAGTGGAATACAATCAGTATTAGTGGCTATCATATCAGAGAAGCAGGGTCAACAGCAGTTCAAGAGGTTGCATTTACGCTAGCGAATGCTATCGCTTATGTTGAAAGCGCTTTAGAAGCGGGTTTAGAGATTGATGAGTTTGCTCCAAGATTAGCGTTTTTCTTTAATGCGCATAATCAATTCTTTGAAGAGATTGCTAAATTCCGTGCAGCTAGAAGGCTATGGGCAAAGATAATGAAGGAGCGATTCCATGCCAAAAAAGAGAAATCATTGCAGCTTCGCTTTCATACACAGACAGCAGGCTCAACCTTAACTGCTCAGCAGCCAGATAATAACGTGGTTCGGGTGGCAATACAGGCGTTGGCTGCTATTTTAGGAGGGACACAGAGTCTACATACCAATTCAAGGGATGAAGCATTAGCACTTCCAACACAAGATTCTGCAAGAATTGCATTGAGAACTCAACAAATCATTGCCTATGAAACGGGTGTAACCGATACGATTGATCCTTTAGGGGGTTCTTATTATATAGAAGCTTTAACTGATCAGATTGAAAAAGAGGTGGAAGAGTATCTAAATATAATTGATGAAATGGGAGGAGCAGTTACTGCTATTGAACAAGGATTTATTCAACGGGAGATTCATAAAGCCGCCTATCAATATCAACGAGATATCGAAGCAGAGAAGCAATGGATAGTAGGACTTAATTCCTTCAAAATCACGGATGAGACAAAGCCAGAGTTACTCAGGGTAGATCCAAGTGTAGCCAAGCTCCAGGAACAGAAATTAAAGGAGTTACGCGATTCAAGAGATAATGAGGCTATAGCTATCCGTTTAGCAGCATTAAAGCAGGCTGCTGAAACAGACGAAAACGTGATGCCTTTTATCGTTGAAGCGGTAAAAGCATATGCTACAATCGGAGAAATTGCTAATGTATTACGAGAAGTATTTGGTATCTATCAACCAAGCTGATAGGGAGGGATAGTGGATGCAAAAAAAAATACGGGTATTGATTGCAAAGCCAGGGTTAGATGGACATGATCGGGGGGCATTGGTTATTGCGCAGGGACTTCGTGATGAAGGCATGGAGGTTATCTATTCTGGATTAAGGCAGACACCAGAGCAAATTGTTGCGGCAGCTATACAGGAAGATGTGGATTGTATTGGTCTTTCAATTTTATCTGGTGCCCATAATGAATTGTTTCCTGAGGTTACTAGATTATTAAAAGAAAACCACGCGGAGGATATATTGGTTATTGGTGGAGGAGTAATTCCTGATGATGATATACCATTCTTACAAAAGCATGGGATTAAAGCAATTTTTACCCCTGGAACATCTATAAGTGAAATAGCTCAATTTATAAAAGGGGTTAGTTTGGAGGATAAAGGAACAGTTAGTAATTCATCTGTGAAAAAGATAGATCATTTAGGAATTGCTGTTCACCATTTAGATGAAGCTATTCCCTTTTTTCAAGATGTATTAGGGTTAAAGCTGTTAGGTAAAGAGGAAGTAGTAACAGAAGGGGTAAAGGTGGCGTTTTTCGAAGTAGGAGAAACAAAGCTTGAATTATTAGAGCCGCTTAATAAGGAGAGTCCTATTTACAAGCACCTCGAAAAAAGAGGGGAAGGCTTTCATCATATCGCCTTTGAAGTAGATAATCTGATCCAGCAATTTGATTGGATGAAGGAAAACGGGTTTCCGCTACTTCAAGATAAACCAAAGGATGGAGCCCATGGGAAAAAGGTAGGGTTTATTCATCCGAAATCAACACATAAAGTGCTTGTTGAATTTTGTGAGATTCCAATAAAGGAATAGATTGTGGAATGAGCGATAGAAAGGGTGGAGGATCATAGGTGCTAGATAAAATAGAAGAGTTAAAGCAAAAAAGAGAAAAGCTTCAACTAGGCGGCGGAGAAAAAAAGATAGATGCTCAGCATAAAAAGGGAAAGCTGACAGCAAGGGAAAGAATTTCTTTATTATTGGACGAAGGGTCCTTTGTGGAATTACATCCGTTTATGGAACATCGTGGAACGCATTTTGGCTTGGACGGAATAGAGGCGCCTGGAGAAGGAGTAGTTACAGGCTACGGAAAGATAAATGGGAAAGGGATCTATCTCTTTGCACAAGACTTCACTGTTTTTGGTGGTGCTTTAGGAGAGATGCATGCCAAAAAAATAGTGAATATTATGGATTTAGCAGCAGAAAACGGCTGTCCAATTATTGGGTTAAATGACTCTGGAGGAGCTCGTATTCAAGAGGGTGTTGTTTCCCTAGATGGATATGGACATGTTTTTTATCGGAATTCTATTTATTCTGGAGTTGTCCCACAGATTTCTGTAATCATGGGTCCAAGCGCTGGAGGTGCTGTTTATTCACCTGCCATTACTGATTTTGTCTTTATGGTAGAAAAAACAAGTCAAATGTTTATTACTGGTCCCAAAGTAATAGAAACGGTGACAGGGGAGAAAATCTCTTCAGAAGAATTGGGCGGTGCAAAGGTACATGCTACTATTAGTGGAAATGCTCATTTCAGATCGCCATCGGAGCCAGAGGTAATGGAGCAGGTAAGACGTTTATTAAGCTTTTTACCTCAGAATAATCAAGAGACCTCTCCAGTAATCAATAGAGAAAAAGCTGATGACGGTTGGTGTGAAACGCTGTTAGAAACCGTACCTATGGAAGGAACAAAGGTATATGATGTGCGAAATGTGATTCATCGTGTGGTTGATGATGGAGATTTTATGGAGGTTCATGCTGATTTTGCGAAAAATATTGTAGTTGGTTTTTCTAGGATTGACGGTCAAAGTGTTGGTATCATCGCCAATCAACCAAAGGTGATGGCAGGTGGGCTGGATATTGATTCTTCCGACAAAGTATCTAGATTTATTCGCTTTTGTGATGCTTTTAATATCCCGTTGATTACCTTTGAGGATGTTAGTGGCTTTTTTCCAGGAGTTATGCAGGAGCACCGTGGAATTATTCGACATGGGGCAAAAATCCTTTATGCCTATTCTGAAGCGACGGTTCCTAAGATTACAGTCATTATTCGGAAAGCATTTGGCGGCGCTTATGTGGCGTTAAACAGTAAAGCGATTGGTGCTGATATCGTTTTTGCCTGGCCTAATGCGGAGATTGCCGTTATGGGACCAGAAGGAGCGGCAAACATCATTTTCAGTAAAGAGATTAATGATAGCGACGATCCAATTAAATCGAGGTCGGTCAAGATTCAAGAGTACCGTGATAAGTTTGCTAATCCTTATGTTGCAGCCGCAATGGGGATTGTTGATGATGTCATAGATCCAAGGGAAACGAGAAGGAAATTGAGACAGGGGTTAGAAATGTTAAAAGGCAAAAAAAAGGAACTGCCGTATAAAAAGCATGGAAATATACCATTATAACTTATAAGCATAAGAAATAATGGTATGAAATAAAAAATGGTTTCCTACATTATGTAGGAAACCATTTTTTATTTTCATTTGAATGCTCATCTAATAAATTTATCTTGATAAAAGTAAAAAAACAGATTATAATCATAAATAAGCAATAACAATCATAAATGGTCATAATAAGTCATATAAATAATCACAAACAGTAATATTGACCCTAGGGAGGGAAAAAAATTTTATACGGTGAAGAGAGAAAAGATAAAATAATGGAACAAATCAAGCTTCAATCAAGAGTGTCGGTTCCTGAACTCAGTCAATACTTTAACGTTTCTGAATCAACGATCCGCAGAGACTTAAAGGAATTAGAAGAAGTTAAATTAATTCGAAGAACTCATGGTGGAGCTATTGCTATTGAAAGCGTTAACTTTGAGCCAACTTATCTTGAAAAAGAAGACAAATTTCTAAAAGAAAAAGAGGCAATTGCTAAAAAAGCTGTTGAATTTATCCATGAAGGGGATACGCTTCTTTTGGATTCAGGAACCACTGTTTTTCATTTGGTGAAAGAGCTGAAAAAATTCAACAAATTAACGGTTGTTACTAATTCCTTAATTTTTGCCCAAGAACTGCAGGATAGTCAAGGAATTGAAGTCATTATTACCGGTGGTTTTTTAAGAAAAGAAACCTTAGCATTGGTAGGTCCGCTTGCTGATCAATCGTTAAATAAGATGAAGGTAGATATCGCTTTCATCGGAACGAACGGTATAGATCTAGTGGAGGGAATTACAACCCCAAACCTGGTTGAAGCAGAGACAAAGCGAAAAATGATTCAAATCGCAAAGCAGGTTATACTTCTAGCCGATCATTCAAAGCTTGGTAAGGTAGCCTTTGCAAAAGTAGCAGAGCTAGGCGAAATGAATAAGCTCATTGTTGACAATAGGGTTTCTGAAAGCGTTATAAGCAGTCTAAAAAATCTAGGAATAGATGTTTATACTGCAGAAGAATAGAGGCATAGGGGGGTATGAAATGAAGCTACCAGTTCTAACCGTTACATTAAATCCAGCTATTGATAAAACGATTACCCTTTCAGATTTTAAGATTGGAAGCTTGAATCGGGTTAGGCACATGCGTATTGATCCAGGCGGGAAGGGAATTAATGTAGCAAAAGTTTTAAAGGAATTTGATGTTGATGTAATTACTACAGGATTTATTGCAGGGAATCTAGGGCAGTATGTAATGAAAAAATTGGAACAACAAGGTATTCCATTTGATTTTTCAGAGGTACAAGGAGAAACAAGAACGAATTTGAAGATTGTAGATGAGACAACCAATATTACAACTGAGATTAACGAACAAGGCTTTGACATTACAGCAACAGATATAGAAAAACTTTTTGAAAAGATTAATAAGAAAATGGTAAAAGACTCGATTCTTGTTTTAGGAGGAAGCTTGCCAAATGGGGTACCTTCAACGATTTATAGAGAACTAATAGAAATGGTTCATGTAAAGGGAGGAAAGGTTATTTTAGATGCAGATGGAAATGCTTTTAAGGAAGGAATAGAAGCCAAACCATATACTGTAAAGCCTAATCTTCAGGAGCTAGAACAATATGTCAATCAATCCTTAGAAACGGAACAGGATATATTATTAGCTGGGGAAAAGCTATTAAATAAAGGCATCTCCATCGTTCTTATCTCGTTAGGAAGTAAAGGATCGATTATCATGAATCATCAGGAAGCTTATCGTGTTCAACCATTTCCTATCATTCCTAAAAGTACGGTAGGAGCTGGTGACTCGATGGTTGCAGCCTTAGTCTATTGCATTTTGCAGAAAAAGAGTTTTGAAGAGTGTGCCAGATGGACAAGTGCAGCTGGTACGGTTACGGCATCAAAAAGTGGTACGCAAGTTTGTACTTTGAATGAAGTACAAGAATTAATAAACGAAGTGAAGTGCTTTAAAATTTAAATTAAATTCTTATAGGAGGGTTAGTTATGAAAAAGCTATTAGCAGTAACAGGTTGTACAACAGGTATTGCCCATACTTATATGGCTGCCGAAGCCTTGCAAAAAGCAGCAAAAGAGAAGAATGTATTTATTAAGGTAGAAACAAGAGGCGCTTCTGGTGTTGAAAACGCTCTAACGGAAGAAGAGATTCGTGAAGCTCATGCGATCATCATCGCAGCAGATACTGATGTAGATGAAAAACGTTTTGCAGGTAAAAATGTAATTAATGTAGCTGTAGCAGAAGGAATTAAAAATGCTCATGGGCTTATTAACAAAGCACTAGCTATGAAAGAAGGACAAAAGAATAATTACACAGAAGAGGTTCAACAGATTAAATCAGAGAGAAGTGCAAAAAGAAGTGGGCCTTATAAGCATCTATTAAACGGTGTATCTTTTATGCTTCCATTGGTTGTAGCAGAAGGATTGTTGATTGCCATTTCCTTTATTTTTGGTATTAAAGCCTTTGATCCAGCTGATCCAGATTTTCATCCGTTAACTAAGGCGTTGATGGATATTGGTGGTGGCTCTGCATTTGCATTAATGGTACCAGTCCTTGCGGGTTATATTGCTTACTCCAGA
>JAENYW010000056.1 GCA_016841555.1 Tepidibacillus decaturensis | reverse complement strand
TAACACCGAACTGGTTCGTTAATATTGCCTAAGGGGTGTTATATGCGAACCATTTGTTCGTATTATATACTTTATTGGTTGGATCTGCGAACTAGTTCGTAGATATTTCTTATGGATGAATTTAGCGCTATTTTTCATCATATCTAATATATACGATTAATAGGTAGGAATTTCCTTTCTTAACCTATTACTTTTTTTATTATTTCTATGTCCCTCTATTATCTATTTATGTCCTTATATACAAATTGAAGTAGTCGATGATAATACCGACTACTTCAATCATTACTGAACTTACTTTTTACTATACAACTCTACAATTTTAAGGATGACTTCGACTGCTTTTTCCATAGCAAAGGTAGGAATATATTCATATTTACCATGATAATTATGACCACCTGTAAAAATATTTGGAGTTGGTAATCCCATGTAAGAGAGTCTTGCTCCGTCAGTACCTCCTCGAATTGGTTTTATAATAGGCTTTACACCTACTTCTTCCATTGCCTGAGCTACTGTGTCTACTGTATACTTTACTGGTTCAATCTTTTCCTTCATATTAAAATACTGATCTTCCATAGCAATAGTAATCGTATTTTCGCCGTACTTTTCATTTAACGTTTCTGCGATACGTTGCATCTTCTCTTTTCTTTGTTCAAATAAAATCTTATCAAAATCTCGAATGATATAGTGAAGAGTTGTTTGTTCAACGTCTCCACTCATATTATTTAAATGATAAAATCCCTCATAGCCGTCTGTGTGTGCTGGGGTCTCGTTTTCAGGTAATAAGGAAATGTATTGATTAGCAATTAAAATAGAATTCACCATTTTATTTTTTGCTGTACCAGGATGAACGTTCCTTCCATTGATGACGATCTTAGCTGCTGCGGCATTAAAGTTCTCATATTCCAGTTCACCAATAGGTCCGCCATCTACTGTATAGGCAAATTCAGCACCAAAGCCCTTCACATCAAAATAGTCGGCTCCTCTACCTACCTCTTCATCCGGTGTAAATCCTATTTTAATTGTTCCGTGTGGAAGTTCTGGGTGTTGAATTAAATATTCCATCGCCGTAATAATCTCTGCAACTCCAGCTTTATCATCAGCCCCAAGTAGAGTAGTTCCATCCGTTGTAATCAATGTTACCCCTATGTAATCTTTAAGTTCCGGAAAATCTTTGGGAGAGAGAATAATATTTTTTTCTTTGTTTAAAATGATATCCTCACCATTATAGTTCTCAACAATCTGTGGATTAACTTTTGTTCCTGACATATCAGGACTGGTATCTAAATGTGCAATAAAACCGAAGGTTGGAGCTTCACTTTTAATATTTGCTGGTAAGGTAGCATAAATGTAACCTTTTTCGTCAAGAATCACATCTGTGAGCCCTATTTCTTTTAGTTCATCAGCAATTACTTCTGCAAGAACCAATTGTCCTTTCGTTGTTGGTACTGTATTTGATTCCTCATCACTACGTGTATCATATTGTACATATTTGATAAAACGTTCAACTACATTTGCCATTAAATCGCCTCCATATGTGTGTTTGATCATACTATTATAATAATATTTAAAAATAGTTTAAAGTCATTCGCTAAAAATATACAAGTGTGTTATAAAATTAATACTTCCTTTTTATTCCAGACAAATGTATGATAAAACATCTTATTTACCTATATAAGTCTTTAATAAACGCGTTCCTTCCTCTCTCATCCCTTTCACTAACCATTCTTCTAATTTCATAAACATAGATTCTTTACTTTTACTATAGAAGACCCTATCTTTACATTCAGGTAAATGATGCTTCTCTCTTAGCTTTTTCAGCCAATGATGGCGAAAATCATCCGAATCAAAAACACCATGAATAAAGGTACCCCAGACAGGAAGTGAATCGTGATGACCTCCGTCAAAGGAACCATTCTCGATAGAAAACATAGGATGATAATCCCTTTTCCATTCTATCTGCCCCATATGAATCTCATAGCCGTGAACTGGAATCTCCGTTTGATATAAGGTTCCTTTTACTCTGATGGTTTTCTTTTCCTGATAAAAGTTTGTCTGTATCGGTAACAGAGAAAGTCCTTCCACTTCTGGAAGGGAAGATTCGATCAGATGCGGGTCAAATAATTTTTCCCCCAGCATTTGATAGCCGCCACAGATTCCTACTAGCTCCCGATTCTGTTCAACATGCTCTGCTATTTTTTTATCCAATCCCGAATTCTTCAAATAAAGCAAATCCTCGATTGTATTTTTCGTACCTGGTAAAATAACGACATGAGGGTTGCCAAACTCCTTACCATTCTTTACATATCTAATCTGGACATCCTCTTCTAATTGGAGAGGGAGAATATCGGTATAATTAGACAAATAAGGGTATTGAATTACTGCAATATCAAGTTCTGCATGCTCTTTTATTGCTATCCCCTTACTTAATGCAACAGAATCCTCTTCCTCCCATTCAGGAAGAGGCATATAAGGAAATACAGCTAAAATTGAGATTCCTGTATAGTTTTCCAGCCAATCTATCCCAGATTGAAACAAGGAAATATCTCCACGAAATTTATTGATAATAATCCCTTTTACGCGTTTTCTTTCTTCCTCGGTTAAAAGTGCAAGCGTACCTACGACCTGTGCAAATACACCACCACGATCGATATCTGCTACTAATATAACATCTGCATCTGCCCATTCTGCTACCTTCATATTAACTAAATCGCGATCCTTCAAATTCATTTCTACAGGACTTCCCGCTCCTTCAATCACCACTAATTCAAATTGCTCTTGAAGCTTCTTTAAGGAATGGGTAACAATCTCTTTTAAGTATGTATATTTCGTTTCACGATATTCTCGAAAATTCATTTCAGCCATTGGTTTACCTAATACAATGACCTGAGAAGCATTGACTTGACTTGGTTTTAAAAGCACTGGATTCATTTCTGCCGTAGCTATTACTCCTGCTGCTTCTGCTTGTAGCCCTTGGGCTCTGCCTATTTCCTTGCCATCTACGGTAACATAGGAATTCAAAGCCATATTTTGCGCTTTAAAAGGGGCAACTGAAATACCTTTTTCTGCAAAGTATCTGCAAAATGCTGTAGTAACCATACTTTTCCCTACATCTGAACCTGTCCCAACAATCATCAATGTTTTTGCCATATCTATTCATTCCTCATTTTTGATCTCACTCACTATTTCTTCCATACTCTGTTTTTTCCAATCGAGTCGAAAAAGAGAAGCTGGTTCGACCTTTTTTTCATAAAAGGATGTCTGATGAATCATTGACCATAAAAGCTGTATTGGACCACCATGGGTTACGACCAGTATAGAACCATCTAGTTCTTTTTCTGACCATTCTTCAAAGAAGGATACAATGCGTTTTTTCATTTCCATAAGTGTTTCTCCCTGAGGAGGAGCATGATGATAAGCATTATCTAACCACAGTGAAAATGCTTCTTGCTGCTCCTTGTACAACCAATCGTAGCTTTTTAATTCCCACTTACCAAAGTTCATTTCTTGCAAACGATCATCTGTGTGATAAGGTAAGCTTCTGCTTTCTTTATTAAGGTTTTCACGAATAACCTGCAGCGTTTCTTCTGTCCGTTTCATTCCACTGTAGAACATCGCTCTCCAAACTATTGCGTTTAACCTCTCTATCCATCTTAGTAGATTTGGATCTTCTCTGGTTAGTAAAAAAGCATCTGTTTTCCCTAATAATAGACCCTTGCCATTATATTCCGTTTTCCCATGACGAAGCAAATAAAAATCCATATTACACCTCTAGTATGAGGGAGTTGTTCCCATCCTCTAAATTAGTCTCGCTTTATATTAAACGCTGTAAAGCAACCAGCATTACCCAGAGTAATCCCTCTGCCCCTTCAATCATCCAGCCATACACATCTCCTGTTAAGCCATCTAATTTTTTCGTAAAATAGTATCCAGATAAAATAGTGAAAATGAAGCTGACAATTAACATTAATAAACCATAAGGACTCAGCCAAAAAGCAGGAAGTACCCACAGAGTGGCTAAAAGCAATACTGGCCATTTAAACCATTCCTTATATTGCTTTCCTAGGCCTTTATCTCTCGCATAGGGAAAAAGAACAACTGCTAATAGTACTCCCCATCTAGCTAAAACTGGGGTAATAATCAACGCTTCTTTTACTAGTGTAGATGGTAGTAGTTCCGCCATGGCAAATACTTTAAGGGCAAAAAGAGCAACAAAGCCAACGACTCCCATTGCTCCAACACGACTGTCCTTCATAATGTTTAACATTTTTTCCTTACTTTGACTACTACCTATTCCATCAAAAACATCCATCCAACCATCTGCATGGAGTGCCCCTGTTAACCATAACAAAAAAACAACGAGTAGGACTGAAAATAACGAGACTGGAAAATATAGATGAGAATAATAATAGAAAAGATATAGTATTGCTCCAAGCAACCATCCAATGAAGGGAAGGAAAAAAATTGTTCTTTTCATTGTTTCCTCTTCATAGCGAAGGGTTAAACGAAGTGGGATTCGACTAAAATATTGAATTGCTAATCCTAAAGCATGGAGCATATTATTTATCATCCTTTAACCCACCCTTTATCTGAATTGGAACACCAGATACTACCATATATACTTCATCCGCAGTCTTTGCGATTTTTTGATTAGTCCAGCCTAGGATATCTTGATAAACCCTCCCTAACGTACTCATTTCAATTCCACCCCAGCCAACTTCATTCGTAACAATAATCACTGGATAATGGTAGGAGGTAAGCGCATTAAGAAAATCATCAATCATTTTTTCTACCCTTTTCCGTCCATTTTCCGTCTCCCATAGCTCCTTATCTTGCTCATCCTTTTGCAATAGAAGATTAGAGGTCCACAGGGTGATGCAATCAATTAAGGTTGCCACTTCTTCGGTAGTTTGATTTTCAATAAATGGATGATGACTATCACCTGCAATTAAAAGCTTTGATAAATAAATAGGCTCTTCTACTGTTTTCCATGATTGTGGTCGATTTTGCCGATGGAGAATAATTCTTTTTTCCATTTCCTTATCCTTCGACTCAGCAGTTGCAATATAGCGAACATTATCTCCGTATTGACTAACTAAACGTTGAGCATAGCTAGATTTACCACTACGAACGCCGCCTGTTACTAAAATGATCTGTTTATTATTCTGAGACAAATGACTTCAACTCCTCCAACAACTGCTGATTTTCTTCTCTTTTTTTCACTGCAAGGCGAATAAATTGCTCATTCAACCCGTAGAATGAGCTCGCTAATCGAATAGCAATTCCTTTTCCTTTTAAAAATAGGTAAAGCTCCCTTGCATCAACTTGTAATAGCTTTATTAAATGAAAATTAGTTGTTGATGGATATGCATGTAAAAAAGAAAGAGATTTTAATTGCTCATAAAACCAGCTTCTTTCTTCCTCTATCCATTTACGAGTCATTTGATAAAAAGCATGATCATCTAACATGGCCTTCCCTATTTCTTGTGCCAAGCTATTAACTGACCAAGGATCTCTAGCTAATTCCATACTATGTATTAACCATGAAGGTGCCAGCATATAGCCGAGTCGAATGCCAGGGATGGTATGAAATTTCGTTAAAGAACGAACAATAATCAGCGATTTATTTTCCCGGAAATAATCTAACAGTCCCTCTGGCTCCTCGGTAAATGCGATAAACGATTCATCTATTAACAAAAATGCCTTTTTGTATTTCACTAGCAGCAAAAGCTTTTCTACATCTGCTTTTAATAGCATCTGTCCAGTAGGATTATTTGGACGACAAAGATAAATCAAATCCCCAGCTTCGATTGTCTCTTCTACCGTTTTCATCGGAAAAACGAAATGATTCTCTTGCTCCTGATAGTAGAACCGTTTTATCGGAATATTAGCTGCCATTAATGAAGGTTCATATTCACCAAAGGTTGGGTGAATAATGATTCCTCGTTTGATTTTTAACACCCTTGGTAGTAAGAAGAAAAGCTCTGCAGCTCCATTGCCTATGATAAGCTGTTCTGATGAAACGTCTAATTTTTCTGCCAATGTTTCTTTTAATGAAGCTGCTTGAAGCTCTGGATATTTGATTAACCAAGATGTATCCTCTTGTTTTAACAGTTGATGAATAGAAGCAGGGGGACCTAGTCAGTTCGTATTGATGCTGAAATCTATCTTTGCCCAATCCTTGCTTCCATGAATTCTATTCTTCAATAATTGAAGGTAGGGATATATATACTCTTTCATAAAACCGACTCCTGTTATCTCTTATTTCACAGAAACATAAATAAAAATAGAATAGAACTACTTACCATCATTAGTGAGGATGTTACATATAATAACGACACGGTTTGTTTGATATGAATAGTTTGTAATGGACTTTCTACTTGCCCTAAATAAGCCCTTTTTTTCGGTTGGCCAAAGTATACATTAATTCCACCTAAACGTACTCCTAAAGCACCTGCAACCACTGCTTCTGGAATACCGCTATTGGGACTAGGATGTTTTTTTGCATCCCTTCTCCATATGTGATAGGCATGTTTCGCATTTAGACGTAGCAACCAAGCTGCAATAACTAATAGAATACCTGTTATTCTTGCAGGAATGAAGTTCAATATATCATCAAATCTAGCTGAAGCCCATCCAAAATAACGATATTTTTTATTCTTATAGCCACACATGGAGTCCAATGTATTAGCCGACCGATAAGCCATTGCTAAAGCAGGTCCGCCAATGATTGCATAAAAGATAGGAGATACAACCGCATCAACAATATTCTCAGCCACGGTTTCCACTGTTGCTCTTACAATTTCACTCTCATCCAATTGGTTTGTATCTCTACCAACAATATATCCCACTTGTTTACGTGCTTCTTCTATATTCCTGTCTTCCAACAGCCTATAAATTTTTCTTCCTTCATCCGCCAACCCTTTTATTGCTATGGTAGTAGAGATTAACCATATACCAAGTAACCATGAAAGCCATTGATGAATCATACCAAAAAGCTGTAATAATAAAGCTGTAATAATAAAGCTACTTCCAACAATGAAAAGAACTAATAGAATACCAGCCACACGTTCAGACTTTTCTCCTGTTGTATACTTTCTTAAACCCTTTTCACCCTTTTCTATTGCCTTCCCCATCCATATGACTGGATGGGGAAGCTTAGGTGGATCTCCTATCCATAAATCAATGAAAAAAGCAAAAAGTGCTTGAACAAAATACATGAAAAACATTGCTAATTCTTCTCAGATACATTCGCTTCCGCAAAAGTAGCCATTTCCTGTAATAAATGCTGTGTAGAGCGGATTAAAGGAAGTGATAATATGGCTCCTGTTCCTTCCCCTAATCTTAGGGATAATTGTAATAATGGAGATAGATTTAAGGATTTTAACATGAATTTATGTCCAGGCTCCTCTGATTGATGGGAAGCAATCATATATGAAGCAGTAATTGGGTGGATATGAGCAGCAGCTACAGCAGCAGCACCTGTATTAAACCCGTCCAACAATATTGGTACTTGCTTATATGCTGCAGCTACTATCATTCCTGTCATTGCTGCAATCTCTAATCCACCAAAAGCCGCTAATGCTTCAACAGCATCCTTTGTCGTAAGCTGATGTTTATCTATTGCTTTTTGAATTATAGCTTTTTTATGCTGCAATCCTTCATCATTTAACCCTGTTCCTCGTCCAACCATTTCATCAACAGAACGTTCTAATAAATAAGCTGTTACAGCTGCGCTTGCCGTTGTATTTCCTATTCCCATTTCCCCTATGGAAAGCATCTTGGCTCCTTGCTCCACTTCTTCAACGCCCAAATCGAAGCCTACCTGAATAGCTTCACTAGCTTCTTCCTTCGTCATTGCTTTATCCAAAAGGAAATTATTGGTTCCATTCTTTACTTTTCGATGAATCAATCGATCATCATCAATGGTATCCTTCATCCCTACGTCAACTACCTTTAATGCAGTACGATTATTTCGAGATAAAACGTTAATTGCCGCACCACCTTGAAGGAAATTATACACCATCTGTGTTGTCACTTCAGACGGAAATGCGGATACTCCCTCCTCTGTTATTCCATGATCTCCAACAAAAACATAGCTCGAGACTGGATCAACAGAAAATTCTAATGTTTGATAAATAGAAGCTAATTGAACTGCCAAATTTTCTAAAACACCTAAGCTGCCTGGTGGTTTGGTTAAAGAATCCAACCTTCCTTGCGCTTGAATGATATATTGTCCGTTTAATGGTTTTAATCTTTGAATCGACTCTTGCCACTTCATTCTTTATTCCTCCCAAATATAAATATAAGTAGATTAATATTCAATTCCGAATACTGCTGGAATTCCTTCTTCATAATAATGCTTCATTGGTTTTATTTCTGATACCAGGTCAGCTAATGCCATAATTTCAGGCCTTGCATTTCTTCCTGTAATCACTATATGAAGCTCCTTCGGCCTGTTTTTTATTAACTCTATCACTTCTTGCATCGGTAACACGTCATCAATCGGAAAGCTTTCAATTGCTAACGCATTATTTAATTCGTCTAATACAATCAAATCATATGTATTAGACATTACCTTCTCTTTTACGAATGTCCATGCTTTTTTTAATGCTTCACGATGCTCATCAGGAGTTTTTAACCAAGTAAAACCAATTCCCATCTGTACCATTTCGATACCCAATTTTTCTAATGCTATCTTTTCTCCATATGTATGTTCATCTGATTTAATAAATTGAAAAATCCCAACCTTAAAATCTCTTCCCGCTGCTCGTACCGCCAAGCCAATGGCTGCTGTTGTCTTTCCTTTTCCATCACCTGTATAAACAAGTGTTAAACCCTCTTTCTTCTTTTCCATTGTTTGCACCTCCCTTTAATATCATCCTATTTCCTGCAACTAAAAAAACCCTAACTCTCGGGAAGTTAAGGTTTACCATACAGTTTATTTTAGAAAAATAGAACGAACTAAGCATAGACTTCTTATGATAGAAAAGGCTTAGCCATACTAAAATACTGTATTCCTTATTCTTCCCTCCGAAGAATAGTTCTAACTCCTTTAAAAGCAGGTCTCCTGACTTACGCTTCCTTTTACTCTTGTCCCTTCCTGGCAATTCAACCAGTGGTTTTGACAATTTCATCTGCGTTCACAGTAGCGGGGGCTGCATCGGATTTTCACCAATTTCCCTATTATCCCAGCTTGGGCACTTTTAAAGATACGATGAAGTTTTCTACATTTAATTAAACACTAGATTAATCTTTTTAGCAAGGGTTAGCTTTTCTTATGTTGCTTCACTATTTGTATTTCGAATAGATCCTCTAATTTACCATTCATAAATTGATACGCATCATATACACCCTGATTATAGAATACTGGTGCTAGCTCCTCTATAAAGAAATCGAGAATAAGCGTGGCTGCTAAATCTCCTATTTCTTGATTCCTCTCATTAAAAAAATATTCCTTTATTGCATTGACCATTTCTTGTTTTTTTTCATTACTTAGATTCATTCTTTTGTTCAATATTCTATCACACCTCATTCATCTCATATATTTCTTCCCTTTAAGAAGTTTAAAATGACATGGACGGCTACTCTACTTGTCATATCCCTTACATCTAGGGTTGGATCAATCTCTACAATATCTAATCCTTTAACAAGTGATTCTTTTCCCAAATACGACACTGCATCAAATAAGTCTTGACTATTCATACCTCCAGGTCCAATAGCAGGACAGCCTGGAGCAAAGGCTTGATCTAGTACATCCATATCTACAGAAACATAGATTGCATCTACCTTCTTCTTCAACTTGTCTATCGATTCCTCTAATATAGATACTATATTACGCTCTCTAACATTCTTCATGGTGTAGACTGTTACGTGTTGCTCCTTTGCATATTCAAAATAATACCGACTGTTAGAAAAATTACGAATACCAATTTGAATGAGGTTTTCTCCCTTTATCGCTCCTGCTTCTAATAGACTACGAAACGGTGTTCCATTTGTGGGTCCACCATCCTCCAAATTGCGCAAATCGTGATGAGCATCAAATTGAATGACACCAATGGTTCCTTTTGTTTTTGCAAATGCTTTAATAACAGATGCACTTACCGAATGATCCCCACCTAAGGTTATCGGAAAAAACTGTGGATTTTTAGTGAAAAGCTCTAGCATCGTTTCTTCAATTCGCTTTTGTGACTGGACGATATCCGTCACAACCATCTCAATATCTCCTATATCATGAATGATTTCATCCTTCAAATCGATATCCTCTTCTACTGCATAGGTAGAAAAAGCAGAAAATGCTTTTCGTATAGAGGCTGGAGCAAAGGAAGCTCCAGAATGGCTAATAGATGATTTAGAAAGAGGGGCTCCGATTAATCCAATTCCTTCTATTTCTTCCCCATTCCATGGTTTAATCAGCTGATGGGCTTTCGTAATATATCGATCAACAAACACCGCTGAACCTGCTTGTTTTAAATAGTGTAAGCTCATTTTCTTATCCCCTCCGTTAAAATTTGAACGTTTCTTCCTTCTTCTTTTCCTTATCAAAGACAAGGACACCGTTTTTGATTACCTTTTCTACCGTGTTGACACCAATATGATAAGGAATATAGTTGTAAGACGGAAATTCAAGGATGACTATGTCCCCTTGTTTCCCAACATCAATACTGCCAATTTTATCTGCCCTTCCTAAAGCTGCAGCTCCATTCAAGGTTAAAGCAGTGACCGCTTCCTCTGTCGTCATCTCCATATAAAGAGTCGCTAATGCAAATAATAGTGGAATTGATTCTGTAAAGCAGCTTCCTGGATTTAAATCAGTTGCCAAGGCTACCGGGCAATGATTATCAATCATATAACGTGCCCTTGCATAGGATTCCTTTAAGCTAAAGGCTGTCCCTGGAAGTAAGGTAGCTACTACGCCTGCTTTTGCCATATCTTTTATTCCTTGGTCTGATGCCTGCAGTAAGTGGTCCGCTGAAGTTGCACCTAATTCTGCTGCAAGCTCTGCTCCCCCTATTTGTACAATTTCATCGGCATGGAACTTGATTCCCATCCCCAACTTTTTTGCTTCTGTTAATAGCCTTCTCGATTGTTCAATGGAAAAAACGTTTTCCTCACAAAAGATATCACAGAATTGCGCAAGCTTTCTTTCTGCTACCTCTGGTAATACCTTCTCTATCATGAAGGTAATAAAAGCATCTTCTTTTCCTTTATACTCTTTAGGTACAGCATGTGCGCCAAGAAAGGTTTTTACAATGTCAATTGGATGCTCTTGGTCTAGCTCCTGCATTGCATCTAGCTGTTTTATCTCTGTCTCGTAGTCCAAACCATAGCCACTTTTCCCTTCGACAGTTGTTACGCCAAAGGTAAGCATAGAATCAAGTCTTTTTCGCCCTTCATTGATTAGCTTTTCCTTGGAGGCTTCCCTTGTCGATTTTACCGTATTCACAATCCCTCCGCCACGATTCATGATTTCCATGTAGCTAACCCCTTGAAGTCGCCAACTAAATTCATCTGGACGATATCCGCCAAAGACAAAATGGGTATGAGAGTCAACGAAGCCTGGTAATACCGCTTTTCCTGTTGCATCAATCACATGGTATTTACTTTCGTCAATTTGCTTTACTACTTCATTCGCCTTACCTACCTGAGTAATAATGCCATTCTCAATCACCACTGTACCATTCTCTATGATATGTAGATCAGACATTTCTTTTCCTGCTTTTGCCTGATATCCACTAACCGTCACTAACTCAGATGCGTTTTTTACTAGTAGATTTCCTTTTTCCATCCCTCACACTCCTTACTTTTTTAACGAATCATACCTACATCACGAATAGAATTTGTGTTTCAGATAATGTGGACATGATTGTTTAGTCTGCTGGGAGTTACTTCCGTCAAAAATACTACTTGAGAATTTGCACTTTGCATAAGCGTGGCTTTTGGGAGTCGCTTTCTTACCATCAGTTTTATTCAAAAGAAAGCGACGGACAACGTGAGCGTGTTGCAAAGTACAAATTGCTCTCACATTAAAGTACAAATTACCCACTAACCTATTTACTCTTCTCATCATAGCTTTCCTTCACTAATTTTTTTACCAGCTCATCACTTGCAACAAAAGGTAACGTAATATGATCCGCCCCTTGACATATTTGATTATATTCCATACTGGTAGATAACGCATTCTCATTTCTTGCCCAAGCTCTTCTCGCTACTCCTCCCATCACATCCCACGGTATTGCAGAACGAATGATATGGTCTACACGTTCACTACCATCAAGAACTAATCCAAAGCCTCCATTAATGGCTTTTCCTATTCCTACTCCACCACCATTGTGAAGGGAAACTAAGCTCATTCCTCTTGCTGCATTTCCGACAAAAGCCTGTGTTGCCATATCTGCCATGATGTTACTTCCATCTTTTATATTGGCAGTTTCCCTAAATGGGGAATCCGTTCCACCAGTATCATGATGGTCACGACCAAGCATGACTGGACCTATCTCCCCGTTTCTAATTAATTCATTAAATTTAAGTGCAATATCCCTTCTGCCCAAGGCATCAGAATAAAGAATTCTCGCTTCTGTTCCGACAACTAAATTATTTTTTTCTGCATCTTTAATCCAAATATAATTATCGCGATCTTGATATCGTCTCGTTGGATCAATCACTTCCATTGCAGCGTTATCCGTTTTTATCAAATCTTGATGGTTACCACTTAAGCATACCCATCGAAAAGGACCATACCCATAATCAAATAGCTGAGGTCCAAGAATATCCTCTACATAAGAAGGAAAAATAAAGCCATCCGATTCATCTATACCATTTTTACAAATGTCTTTTACTCCTGCATCATAAACAGCTTTCATAAAGCTATTCCCATAATCAAAAAAATAAGTTCCCCTATCCACTAATTCCTTTATACATTCAAAATGATAGCTCAGGGATTGGTCAACAAGTGTTTTAAATCTTCCTTTATCAGAATTAAGTAGCTCTTTTCTTTCTTCATAGGTTTCTCCTTGCGGACAATACCCTCCATCATATACAGCATGGCAGTCAGTTTTATCAGATAGCATATCATTTGATATTCTGTTTTTTACTGCATATGCAAGTAAATCTACAATATTTCCTTGATATGCAATCGATATGCTTTCTTTTTTCGTTTTAT
>JAENYW010000055.1 GCA_016841555.1 Tepidibacillus decaturensis | reverse complement strand
AGAGATACTGTAAGCATAAAGGAAAACAAAAGTATGATATAAATGATCATTCTTTTTTAAACTCCTTTAACATGGACTTCTTTACTAAATGTCTACGTATTCTAGCTTCTATCTCTTCAGCTGAAAAAGGCTTGGTAATATAATCATCTGCACCTACTTGGAAAGCTCGTACTATTTGTTTAGTTATTGATTGCTTTGATAGAAAAAAGAAGATAGTATCCTTGAATAATGGAAATTGACGGATTTGATAACAAAATGAATAACCGTCTAAGTCCCACATTTTCGTTTCACTTATAATAATATCAGGTTTAAGCTGAAAAACCTTATCCAATACTTCCCTTCCATTTGAACAGATTTCAACATCCCATTCTTCCGATTTAAAATGGTTTATTAAAATAGTAGGAGGAATTGGATCATCATCTACTATAAGCACTTTAATCTGACTTCGCTTCCCCTTGTTATCTGATTGAGAAAGCGAAGGAACCTTATATATAGAATCAGTAGGGACAACATGAACCATTTCTTTCTCTAAACGTGCTATCATTTCCTCTGGTTCACGATACTCATGCTCACTTTCAACTGCACCTAAGATTATATTCGACATAAAATCAAATGTCGTATTGATATTTTTAGCTTGATGTAATATTCTGTTCCCAACTAAAACAGCACCCTCTATGTTAGTCCCTGGTAATAGAAGCAAAAAAGTATCAGAACTAATACTTCTTATTTCATCATAGCCTCTAATTGACTTGCTTACTTGGTGATAGAATTGAAATATAAAGTGGAACATTTCATTTAATCCTACTTTTTCAATTTGCTTTTCATTCGCTGATATTTTTATATATAAAAGAGAAAAATAGGATTGGAATCTAAGAAACCGAATCCATTCTTTTTTAATAAGGTCTTTCATCTCTTCTCGTTGATTTGTGAAATGCAAAGGAGTATAAGTTGCTTTGCTGTTTTGTTTTCTTTTCATCATGTTTCTTAATGTCGATAATAATATAGGAATACTGAATGGTTTTTGAATAATTCCATCTATGCCCGTTTTTAATAGGTTCGTTAGATGGGACTCACTTCTGTTATGTGTGAAAACGAAAACAGGTATAGCAGATAACCATTCATGGTCTTTTAACTCCTTTAAATTCTCATAAGCCTTTTCATCTTCTGTGTTTATATCTATTAATAATATTTCTATCTTTTCACTTAATAATATGGATGCAATAGATTCAGAGGGAGCGTAAATCATGCGAAACTCTGTATTAATAAGCTTATCCTTCAACCAATCAGCGATAAACTGATCGGATTCAAGCATTAAAAGTGTTATCTTCTCTTGTTGGTTTATTCCATTAGACAAAGAATAGCTATCTTGTTGCTGATCTCCTATAGAAAAAAGTAGCCTAGAGAGAATTTGAAAGCCTTCTATGATAATTACAACCTTATCCTTAGGGAGCTCATATTCTAAGTCATGTATATGAAAATGCTTTAATAGATGGGAAGTGATATCATAGATTTCTTTTGCATGAAAAATAGCACTACCATCACGCATTTGCTTTAATACATGATAGGTATTTTCTATGTTTTTTGATTGTAATAAAAAATCTTTTTCTTTTGCAAAGACGGAATAAAAATTCATTACTTTTTCCTTGCTTCGATTAATAAATAGTTCTTTTGCCGTTTGATAGTTTTGTCTCATATATATCAAACCTTACATTCTATATTTTTTTGTTTCATTTCCATCACTTTTCGTCAATTTACGACAATTATATCATAACTTAATACCTACTTTTC
Source organism: Tepidibacillus decaturensis (assembly GCA_016841555.1). Taxonomy (GTDB): domain Bacteria; phylum Bacillota; class Bacilli; order Tepidibacillales; family Tepidibacillaceae; genus JAENYW01. Next base: position 11,430 of record JAENYW010000055.1, on the reverse strand, counting down.
CTCAACATTTTTATAATTTTCTAAATTATGTTATATCATAGAAAAACACTAGAGCTATTTACTAGCTCTAGTGTTTTTTACATAGTACTTCATTTTATTTGGTCTTATTTTTCACTCACTACACTGGATAGACTGGATGCTTTCGTTCTGAAAAAGAGGTATATTTTGACTGATAAATATCAAATCTTTTTATTAATTCACTTCTTAAAGCATTAGCAGATACGATGCCATCCACAATCATCTCTGAAGCTAATCGATAAATATCAATATCTTTACGGTATTCCTCTCTTTTACTCTGAATAAACGGTCCCCTCTCTTCTGTAGAAAGTGCTGCAATTTTATTCGCATAAACAGCATTTACTGCTGCTTCTGGACCCATTACAGCGATTTGTGCTGTTGGGAGTGCTAAACAGCAATCTGGTTCAAATGCAGGCCCTGCCATTGCATATAAGCCTGCTCCATATGCTTTTCTTACGATGATTGAAATTTTTGGCACCGTAGCTTCTGACATAGCGGCTATCATTTTTGCACCATGTCGAATAATTCCTGCACGTTCTACCTTTGTTCCAATCATAAAGCCTGGAACATCCGCTAAAAATAGTAATGGAATATGAAAGGCATCTGCTAAGGTAATAAATCTAGCAGCCTTATCGGAAGAATCATGAAATAAAACGCCTCCTTTCACCTTGGGTTGATTCGCTACAATACCAATTGGTTGTCCATCTAAACGGGCAAATCCTGTAATGATTTCAGGAGCAAATAATTTTTTTACCTCAAAGAAGGAATCATCATCTATGATTCGATTTATCATTTGATACATATCAAAGGGCGTGTTTTGGTTTTCTGGAATTATCTCCTCCAGCGTCTGTTTATATTGCTTAGAAGGAAGTGCTTCTCTTTTTAACGGTTTTTCTTTGTAATTAGCAGGAAAATAGGATAAATACTCTCTAGCCATCGCAATTGCCTCTTGTTCAGATTTAGCCAATATATCCCCTACACCTGATACTGAACAATGCATGCGTGCTCCACCCATCTCCTCTAGCGTAGTCTTTTCTCCTATCACCATTTCTGCCATTCTTGGTGACCCTAAATACATCGAAGCATTGCCTTCTACCATAATAACAATATCAGAAAATGCAGGAATATAGGCTCCGCCAGCAGCTGATGGACCAAACATCACACAAACCTGCGGGATTTTACCAGATAACTTTACTTGATTGTAAAAAATCCTCCCTGCGCCACGTCTGCCTGGAAACATATCTACTTGATCTGTTATTCTCGCACCTGCTGAGTCTACAAAATACAACAAAGGAACCTGTAATTTTTCTGCCATTTCTTGAATACGTAATATTTTTTCAACGGTTCTTTTACCCCATGATCCTGCTTTTATTGTGGAATCATTCGCCATTACACATACCGTTTGATCATTAACCTTTCCTATTACAGTTACTACACCATCTGCTGGTAACTCTTCATCTAAATTATTGGCAAATAATGCATCTTCTATCTCTACATCATCATCAAATAACAGCTCTAAACGTGCTCTTACGTATAATTTATTCTGCTTTTTATTGTTTTCATGATATTTAGCTGCTCCACCTTTTTTGATTCGTTCAACGTTGGCTTGAAATTTATTATCTAAACTCACCCTTTTCCCCCTCCCTATTTATCCTTATTCTCCTTTATATACTGGCTTTCGTTTTTCTTCAAATGCTTGAAGTCCTTCTTTTCGGTCCCTTGTGGGAATGGTACATTCATATGCGTATTGTTCAATTGTTAGTCCTGTATGAAGGTCCAGATTATATCCATCATTTATTGCTTTTTTAGCCTGTTTGATAGCTATAGGACCGTTATTAGCTATCTTAATAGCTAAATCCATCGTTTTTTCCATCATGTATTCACTAGATAAAACATATTCGCATAAACCTATTTTTTCTGCTTCATAGGCACTAACCTTTCTAGCTGTAAAAATTAATTCTTTTGCTCTACCTAATCCAATTAATCTAGGAAGACGCTGTGTTCCCCCGGCACCTGGAATAATAGCCAATGAGGTTTCCGTAAGACCAAAGGATGCCTGCTCCGCTGCTATACGTATATCACATGCGAGAGCTAGCTCTATACCGCCACCAAAAGTTGCTCCATTGATAGCTGCTATTACTGGTTGTGGTAACGCTTCTACTTTATTTATCGTTTCTCTAATCATAGAGACAGATTTTTTAACTTCACTCTCTCTCATTCCCTTTCGTTCCTTTAAATCAGCTCCAGCGCAAAACGCTTTTTCTCCTGCTCCTGTAATAATCACACATCGAACCGTTTCATCATCCTGTAATTCTTTAAGTATCTGTTGAAGCTCTTCAAGTAAGACAATAGATAACGCATTAGCTCTTTCAGGTCGATGAAGGGTAATCGTTATAATTCCTTCATCCCTTCTTGAAATTAAAATATGTTTATTCATAAACTCCCATCCCCAATAACTATTCTTTTACAGCTAACGCTGCTTGCAGGTTATGGCTAGGTAATGCACGTCCAAGCTTTTTTTGAATATATTTTGCAGCAGATAACATGTCAGATAACTGAACTCCAACTTCTATTCCCATGTTACTTAGCATATAGAGCAAATCCTCAGTCGCTACGTTCCCAGAAGCACCTGGTGCATAAGGACAACCACCTATACCGCCAATTGAACCATCAAAGGTGGTAATTCCCATTTCAATAGCTGCTAGTACATTAGCCAAAGCAGTACCATGAGTATCATGAAAATGCATCGCTATTTTTGTAGAAGGAAATCTTTTAAGGAGTATTTCTAGTACCTCCTGTACCTGCTTTGGATTAGCAACACCAATTGTATCGCCTAGGGATAATTCATCAATCCCCATTTCAAATAAGGTATCTGACACACGAAGAATGTTATCTATCTCAACAGCTCCTTCGTACGGGCATCCAAATACCGTTGAAAGATAACCTCTTACTTTTTTCCTCGAATGGATAGAATCCTGTACAACTTTTCTTAACACAGGAAAGGTTTCATTTATTGACTTATTAATATTTTTTAGATTGTGTGTTTCACTAGCTGACATAAAAACAGCTATTTCATCAATGTTAGCTTCTAATGCGTTCTCCAAGCCCCTTTGATTTGGAATTAACGCGGCATAGGTTACTTCTTTTCTCCGTTCAATTGCCTTTGCAACCTCCATCGCATCTGCTAAAGTTGGTATCCATTTGGGATGAACAAATGAAGTAATTTCTATATAAGTTAGTCCTGTCTTAGATAATAGATTTATCCAAGCTACTTTATCTTCTGTTGTAATTACTTTTTTTTCATTTTGTAGTCCATCACGAGGACCTACTTCCTTAAGCGTAACAGAATCTGGCCATTTCATTTACCAATTCTCCTTGGTATTCGTAATATGTAATCCTTATTCCAAATCAAGCAAAACCTCCCCCTCATTTACAAAATCCCCTTCTTGTACACGTATTTCTTTTACACCTCCTTTTCTATCAGAGGCTATATATATTTCCATCTTCATCGACTCTAAAATAATCACATCTTGTCCTTCCTCAATGTTATCTCCTACCTGCACTAGTATCTTCCAAACATTTCCTGCCATATTAGAAATAACTTTTCCCAAGGGAATTCTCCTTTCTTATATAGATTATTCTTCTTATCTATCTAAAAATGTGTAAACGAAGCTTGTTGGTGTATTCCCGTCGATAAATGCTTGATGAGTCACTGCTTCATGTAGAAAGGCTATATTTGTCTTAATTCCTTCTATCTTGTAGGTAGCTAATGCATCTACCAAATAATCAATTGCTTCTTTTCGATTTTTTCCTTTTACAATCATTTTCGCTATCATTGGGTCATAGTAGGGGGTTACGATAGAACCTTTCATAACAGCATATTCATGACGAATAGCTGACCCTATAGGTAGATGTAATGTATGAATTTTACCTGGTGATGGAAAGAATGTTTTAGGATCTTCCGCGTAGATACGAACTTCTATCGCATGTCCATGCAACTTAATATCCTCTTGACGATAGGATAATGCTTCTCCAGCAGCAATTCTAATCTGCTGCTCCACCAGATCTATACCTGTCACTTCTTCTGTAATGGGATGTTCTACTTGTAGTCTTGTATTCATTTCTAAAAAGTAAATCTTTTTATCATTGTCTACTAAAAACTCAAATGTTCCTGCGTTTGTATATCCAATTGCTTGACTAGCACTCACTGCAAGTTCACCCATTTTTATTCGTGTTCTATTATCAATAAACGGAGAAGGAGCTTCTTCAATCACTTTTTGATGGCGTCGTTGAATGGAACATTCTCGTTCTCCTAAATAAATAGTATTCCCTTGTTGATCTGCAAGGATTTGAATTTCTATATGGCGAGCATGCTCAATATATTTCTCAAAATATATTGCTTCATCAGCAAATAACTCCTTTGCTCTTTGTTGGCTATTTTTAAATGCCCTTCTTATTTCTTGTTCGTTCGCTAGCTTTTGTAATCCTATTCCTCCCCCACCTGCAGAGGCTTTTAACATTATAGGAAAGCCAATCTCTCTTACGGCCTTTATTGCTTCTTCTTCATTTGCGAGGGAATATTTCACGCCAGGAACAATAGGTACTCCTATTTGTTCCATTGCTTTACGAGCCTCAATCTTACTCCCCATCTGCTCTATTACAGCTTCTGAAGGTCCAATAAATGTAATGCCCTCCTCTTTGCACCTCCTTGCAAAGACTGGATTTTCTGATAAGAAGCCGTATCCTGGATGAATAGCATCTGCACCAGATTTTTTTGCTATATCTATTATCTTTTCTATATTTCCATAGCTTTCAGTAACGCGAGATTCTCCAATAAAATAAGCAGAATCAGCCTTTTTAATAATAGGAGCTTCCTTATCCGCTTCAGAAAAGATAACAACAGTGGTAATCCCCATCTTATTACAGGTTCGCAAAATTCTTTCCGCTATTTCCCCGCGATTCGCAATTAATATTTTATTAAACATGTTGTTCCTCCACTATGAATCAATATAAGTTCACAGACCTAATTGACGTGCGATAACCATTCGCTGAATTTCTGAAGTACCTTCCCCTATTTCCATTAATTTTGCGTCACGCAAGTATCGTTCTACATGATATTCCCTCATGTATCCATTACCTCCATGTATTTGTATCGCTTGATTACTAATATAAAAAGCTGCTTCTGATGCATAAAGCTTAGCGATTGCCGATTCTAACGTAAAGGGACGACCATTATCCTTTAACCAAGCTGCCTTGTAAACCATATTTCTTGCCAATTCTATTTGCATTGCCATATCTGCTAGTTTAAACTGAATGGACTGATAGGATGAAAGAGTATGCCCAAACTGCACTCTTTCCTTCGCGTAATTGATAGCTGCCTCAAATGCTGCTTGTGCAATACCAACAGATAAAGCAGCGATAGAGATACGTCCCCCATCTAATGTATATAAGAATTGCTTAAACCCTTTTTTAGGATCTCCTAGTATATTTTCTTTTGGTACCCGAACATTTTCTAAGTAAATAGAGGAGGTATTAGAGCCGCGAACACCCATTTTTTCATAATTGCTTGTTATCTTTACACCAAGCGTATCTGATGGAACAATAAATGCGGAAATAATATTTCTTCCACGTTCGTTTTTACCAGTGACAGCGGTTACAATGATGGTCTTGGAATAGCCTGCATTTGTAATAAAAATTTTCTCTCCATTAATGGTATAATGATCTCCATCTAGTACTGCTTTTGTTCTTGTACTACCAGCATCAGAACCTGCATTAGGTTCTGTTAAGCCAAACGACCCTAAAGCTTTACCAGAGGCTAAAGGAATTAAATAGGTTTGCTTTTGTTCTTCTGTTCCATAATAGTAGATTGGACTGGCTCCCAAAGAAACAGCAGCAGCATAGCTTAAGCCAGTACTACCACAGGCACGACCAATTTCTTCAACAACAATAATATAGGATAGAGTATCTCCACCAGAACCACCGTATTTTTCTGGAAAAGGAATACCCAATAGACCTAACTCTCCCATTTTTTTAAATGTATCCATTGGAAACTCTGCTGTTTTATCAATATGTTCTGCTATAGGAGCAACTTCGCTTTCTGCAAATTTTCTAACCATATCCTTAATCATTTTCTGTTCCTTTGTTAATTCAAAATTCACCATTTATCCCTCCTTTCTTTTCTGTTCCGTCTTATCTCTATCTTTTTGAAGTATATTAAAAAAGAGTAGGAAACATTCCTACTCTTTCAGTACGTATCATTTTCTCAGTATCTTTATGCTACCTTACGTTCAATCCAATACATGCCTAGTCCCATTAAAATAATTCCTATGAAAAGTAGGGTAGACCCTGGAAGCACTAAAGCATCCCATCCCTGATGGTATAGTACTGCATCCTTCACTGCCTTCATCGCATAGGTAATAGGAACGAACTTGGAGATAGTTAATAAGATTTTCGAAGTTACTATTTCAATCGGCCAATATGCTCCGCCTAGCATAGCATTGCTAACCGCAATAATAGGAACGATGGCTTGAAGCTGTTGAGTTGTTTTAACGAAAGAAACCAACAGCATCCCTAATGCCATAATAGCGAATATATACAATGCAATGATCGAAAAAACAATCCATATATTATCCCCAAAATTAAAACCTAGCAAAAATCTGCCTGTTAAGATGATGAGTGCAATTTGTATAAAGCTCACCATAAAGCTATAAACGAAATTACCCATATAAATTTGCAGCTTACTTAACGGAGAGTGAATGAGTCGGTCCCATATCCCGTATTTACGATCGTTCAACATTTCGCCGATGGAGTAAATGACTGTATACATAGAGAAAAATAGCATAAATCCAAAAGGGGTTTGCAGCCTTGGATCGTATTCAAAGCTTGTTTTTTCATCAAGAATCGTTGATACAACCTCCATTGGCATCGCATGCTCCCACTTTTCATTCAGTAATTGAGAGAACCGTTGTTCTAGTGAAGACATATTAATATCTTCCCCTATCTGTTGAAACGCCAATAAAGCTGTGTTAGTGATTTGATATTTACCAATCATTTTTTGAAAGGTACTAGCTAACACACTTTGAAAGGAAATAATGTCAGATGTATCCTTTATTGTAACAAGCTGAATCGTTGTTTCCTCTCCATTAGCTACTTGATTAGCAAAGCCTTTTGGAAGGATAATTCCTAATTGCACCGATCCCTCTTCCACTAATCGAAGCACTTCGTTATTTTCCATTATTACCATTTTATATGATTCCGATTGATTCATCTCGTAAATAAATTGCTTTGTCAATACTGTCTCATCTTGATCTGCCACAGGAATCTTGATTTTACTATTATCCGTTCCGCTATATAGAAATACATAGGAAAAGATAATAGGAAGAATAAACATCATAAGGTATGTCTTATAATTTTTCTTCATTTGCAGGATTCTACCATATATAACAGTTCCCATCTTTATACCTCCCTCCTCTTTAAAATACCGAAGCTAATGATCATTAACGTCATTCCAAAAAGAAGGAGAGTAACGTAGATGGATGATAGATCAGATATGGAATATCCTTGCATCACCTTCATGTACCCTTGTAACGCAGCTCCATTCACTGTCAAGTCCCCTAAATTTTTAATGAAGTCTGGCATAGAAGCATTGGGAACAAAACTTCCACCTATTACTGACATAAGCGGTATGAAAAGGGATTGAAATAACAGACTGACTCTTTCGTTATTACTAATTAAGCTTATGATAGAGAGCAGTACCGCTAAACTACCAATCGGAAAAGAGATTATGGCAGTAATCAAAAGCACATGAGGCCAATCACCCCACTCTACATGAAAAATAATAGTTGAACTAATGATAAGGAAAGATAATTGAATAAAAGTAAATAGTGAAGTTGCTATAAACCGTCCAGATAAGATTGTAGCAATAGGAATTCCAGCAGTTTTCATTCGCTCCCAAGTAAAGAAACGTTTTTCATCTAAGCTGTAAGTTGCAGCCTGAGTTGCGTTAAAAAGGATAAACATTGCAGCCATTGCTGCAGCATAATACTGAAAGCCTGAAATTTTATTCTTCCCGTGAATAGAAACAAATTCTGTATGCAGTTCATTTACCGGCTGTTCCATCACATGTTTAATTAAAAACGCTAATTGATCATAGCTTTTTGTTCCTGCATTTGCTTCTATTGCTGCTTCCAAAAAAGCATTTTTGGCAATGATTCCAGCTGAAATGCGCTCGGTGTAGCCTGTTACAATGGACTCAACAATACCAGCCTTTAATTCTTGATCTGGATTCTTCCATATCTCTACCTTCACCGGATTTCGGAAAGGGAAGTAAAGGTTTATCCATGTATTATAAGAAAACCTCTCAGGCAGGACAATTAATGCTGTTAGTTCTCCATTATTAAGCCGTTTCTTTGCTGTTTCTTCATCTTCGACTTGATAAGAAATAAACTCCTTTATCTTTTCATCTTCCAATACTTCATGAAGAAAGATATTAGTAAAATCTAGTTCCTTCATCGAATGCAGCATCTCTTGTTTTTCCTGTTCATTAAAAGCATTTGTCATTAACGGATTATCCAAGAAATTCTTTATGTCTGCTAAATCGTTATCAATGCTATCGTGATTGACAATAGCGATATGCGCCGCTTCTAAATGAATATCTTGGTCTAAAAACTTGCCTACCGAAAATCCTAATATACTAATTAATATAAATGGCATCAGCAGAGAAATAAGCAGCGCTTTTCGGTCACGTATCATGCGCTTTAGATCTTTTATTACGATGGTCCAAACCATTAAATCTCTCTCCTAATAATCAATTTTTATCTTATCGTATTAATCTCTTAATCCACGTCCTGTAAGCTGCAAAAAGACATCCTCAAGAGAAGGAGTTTTTACATCTATTGATAGAATATTTATTTGATACTCCTCTGCTAAACGGAAAATATTCCCTAAAAGATTACTCCCCTTTTTATAAATGATAGTAAACATTTCATTATTAAAGGTGACACCTTCTACCTCTGGAATACTTTTTAGTGCAGAATCGAATTCCTTATCATACCTATCTATCTTCATTACGATTCGGTCGTTTTTAGATACGATAGCCTTTAACTCATTCTTTGTTCCTTCTGCAATAATAGCTCCAGCATCCATAATATAGATTCGATCACACAGATATTCGACCTCTTCCATATAGTGACTCGTATAGAGGATGGTCATTCCATTTTCTGCTAACTTTTTAACTGTATCTAAAATATGATTTCTAGATTGAGGATCTATTCCAACAGTTGGTTCATCCATGATTAAAATTTCTGGTTGATGTAACAAAGCCGCTCCAATATTGATTCTTCGCTTCATCCCTCCAGAATAATGTTCTATTTTTTCTTTGGCACGCTCCTCTAATCCTACTATTTCTAATACTTTCTCCACTCTTTTTTCCAGTTTATTTCCTTTCAAACCATATATTTTCCCGAAAAACCGAAGATTTTCTAACGCTGTCAGCTCAGGATACAAAGCAATTTCCTGAGGAACAACACCCAAAATTTTTCTTAGTGGCTTTGGGTTGGTAAGAATGGTCTTACCATTTAGAAGAATGTCTCCCTTTGTTGGCGGAATCAGTGAAGCTATCATGGATATAGTCGTAGTTTTCCCAGCTCCATTAGGACCAAGGAATCCCAAAATTTCTCCTTGATTTAGGTGAAAGCTAATCCCTTTTACCGCTACATTTTTTTTATATATTTTTTTTAGTTCAATTGCTTCAAGTATCTTCATTGTCACGGTTCCTTCCTTTACTGAATAATCTATTTACCTGTTTTTTGATTAGATAATAAGGGATCATTGAAGTTGAATTCTTGCCCCAAGTCATCTAAGGTCATTATATTTTCCTGAGTAATCTCAGGAAGGGTAAATTCTATATCTTTTTCTATATCCCAACGCTGTAGTGTATAAGATAGGGTATAATTTTCTAACCCATTGATATATTTATCAGACGTTGTATTACTGTGCATTTGGAGATTAAATTGCTCTTCAATGATATAATTATCCCGATCAATATATGCTAGGAAAGTAATTGGATCAAATGTTGTGGATTCCACCCATTCCTTTTTCATTTCCCATATTTGATCTGCGGTTAATCTTTCCTTTGAATCTTTATCCTTCTCATATGCCTGTTCAAGTGAATGCTCAAGTTGTTTTTTTAACATCTCATCACTTGCTAAAATATCAAAGCTTTCTATTAATAGCTGCTTTATATCTACATTCTCAGAAGATAAATTGATTTTATATTCCTTCGCTTTTACGTCACCATCAGGAGTAGATAAGATAATATTTCTTAATTTTACTACGTCCTTCCCTTTATAAATATTTCCCCAGAGCTGCTTTAGCTGCTTTATTGTATTTTCCGCTATATAAGATTTTGTATCATTTTTCATTTTTTCTGTTTTTGCTTTCCGATCACTTCCAAAGCGATTTTCTAAAGCTTCTTGATTGATAACAAGAATTTTTGGAAGTAGTGGTGTGATGAGATAATATAATGATTCATCTTGATAAAGCTTTGCATCAAATCCGAGATCATTCACTTTACCATAAATTGTCCATTGAGCTTTTTCTTGATTTTTATCAAAAACATTCTCTATTTCTACGTTTTCTATCCATGTTTTATCCTGAATGAGTGAAGTGACATCTTGATTAAAATCCATATCTACATCTATCGTAAGCATACTCTTCCCTTTACTTATATCTTCTGTTTTCTGTTCTGCCTGATGAAAAGCTTCATAAGGAGCATTTCCACAAGCTGTTGTAATAAAAACGAAAGAAACGATAAGAAATACCATACTTAGCATCTTATACTTCATAGCATAAACCTCCTTGTTCATTTTCTTAACTTATTCTATCCGATTTCTTTCTATCTTTTATCTAGCTCAAGATAGATTTCATTACCGTATCCTATGTCTTAAGTCATGTCTCATCTTAATTAAATTAAATCATTTTTTAAAGCAAATATTGCTAACTGTGTTCGGTCACGTAGATCTAGCTTAATCAAAATATTGCTAATATGGTTTTTTACCGTACCTTTTGTAATATAAAGCTCACCAGCTATTTCGTCATTGCTTTTCCCTTCACCAATAAGCTGCAAAATTTCTCTTTCCCTGTCAGTTAAAGTGCTCAACCTTGGATCTAAGTCCTTGCTCGGAGCTTTCATTTCCTTTAGCTTAGCTATAACCTTTTTTGCAATGGTAGGTTGTATCATCGCACCTCCTTGGTATACCTCCCGAATGGCTTCATCTATTTTTTCTGGCTCTGCATCCTTTAATAAATATCCTGATGCGCCTTTTTTTAAAGCTTCAAAAATATATTCATCATCATTAAAGGTTGTCAGAATAATAATTGCAATATGAGGGAACTCCTTTTTAATTCGACTTG
>JAENYW010000054.1 GCA_016841555.1 Tepidibacillus decaturensis | reverse complement strand
GGAAAAGTATTATTTGATCAAAAGGATGTCACACACCTCCCTCCTGAAAAAAGAGGAATTGGTTTCGTCTTTCAAAAATATGCCCTTTTCCCAACAATGACAGTCGCAGAAAATATTATTTTTGGAATGAAGCTTAAAAAAGTATCAAAAGAACAGCAGCAAATCAAATTACAGAAACTATTAACACTATTAAATATTGAAGAGCTAAAGAATCGGAGACCTAATCAATTATCGGGTGGACAACAGCAACGAGTTGCAATTGCCCGTGCACTGGCCATCGAACCAAAAATACTTTTGATGGATGAACCGCTTACCGCTCTAGATGCTAAGCTAAAGGAACACCTTCGCTTTGAGCTATCCGAACTGTTTCGAAAGCTAAAAATTACCACTATTTATGTAACACATGATCAAATGGAGGCAATGGCAATAGCTGATCGAATTACTGTAATGAATAAAGGGGTTATTGAACAAATAGGTACACCAAAGGAAATATACAGAAACCCCATATCTCCTTTTGTTGCTCAATTTATCGGACAAGTAAACAAATTGAAGGGGAAAATCATTGAAAAGAAAAATCAAAAAATGATTGATTTTATGTTTTTTCAAGTCCCTTTTCAAAGCTCAGATAATAGAAGTTTTGATGAAGCATTTCTACGACCTGAAGATATTTCTCTAAACTATGAAAGCGGACTGGAAATGAAGATCAAAGATGTGATATTTCTCGGAGAACGAGTTCGTATAATAGGGTACTGCGGTAATCAGAAATTATTTGTTGATACTTCAAATGATCTAATTTTAAACCCCGGAGATAACGTTTATATAAAAATTAAAGAAGATAAAATTATTTATAATTGAGGTGATTAATATGGCAAAGGACATCTGTTATTCAGACCTTTTGTTACTAACAAATGATATTGAAGAAAACGTTGATCAATTAATTTCACATGGTGCAGATAACGTAGAAATTTTAATGGATGGCATCAAATGGAACTTAATGGAGGAAGTATTTGACTCTATAGCTATAAAATTAAAAGAAAAACCTATTGGTTATTCTGTTCATCCTCCTGCATGGGATATTAATTTAACAAGTGAGAATAAAGCAATTCGTGAAAGCTCATACAATGAATATATAAAAGCAATTCAATTTGCTGAGAAAATTGGAGCAGTCCACGTTGTCATTCATCCAGGGTTTATTTTTTCTCCAGTTTTTGATCGAAAACTTGCGCAAAAAAGAGCTGCTGATTATATAAATAGATTATGTAAGATAGCCAAGCCTTTAGGCGTTAAGCTTGGAATTGAAAATGTTGGCTATAATGGTTCTTCTATTTTTACAGAGAAAGAGTTTTTACACTTTCTTGATGACATTGATGAAACTGCTGGATATTTAATTGATACAGGACATGCACACTTAAATAACTGGAACATTCCTTCTATGATTGAACAAGTAAGCGATCGACTCCTTGCACTTCATCTGCATGATAATTCAGGTAAAGCTGATGAACATTTACCAATTGGCGAAGGAACAATTGAATGGGACTCTATATTTAGATCTATCTTAAGTAATAACAATGAATCACAATTAATTCTAGAATATGCACCAGGAACAGATCTGAAGAAACTATTAAAAGGTAAAGAATTGCTTTTAGCAAAAACATCGAAGCTTTCATCAACTTATAATTAATCTTACTAATTAGATAGATAAAAAATAGGCAAAAGCTTAAAAATTAACAGCTTTTGCCTATTTTATCTGCAAAGAGATGAAGCCTCGTTTATAGGAAAATAAATCGAAGAACAAATAGTACACTTAATACATACATAATCGGATGTACTTCTTTTCCTTTACCTGCAAAAATTTTAACTAAAGGATATAATACGAAGCCTACACTAATCCCTGTTGCGATACTATAGGTTAACGGCATCATTAGCATGGTTAGAAATGCTGGTACTGCTTCATCTAAGCTCTTCCAGTCAATTTCCTTTAAGCTAGATACCATTAAAATACCTACTATAATTAATGCTGGTGATGTTACGGCTGCAACACCTGCCACTGCTTGTACTAATGGATAGAAAAATAATGCAACAACAAACATAATTGCTGTAAAAACAGAGGTTAATCCTGTTCTGCCACCTGCCGCGACACCAGCAGATGATTCGATATAAGAGGTAACCGTTGATGTTCCAAATGTAGCACCTAGCATTGTTGCAATAGAGTCTGCAGAAAGCGCTCTACCTGCTCTAGGTAATTTATTATCCTTTAATAGGTTCGCTTGATTAGCCACACCAACTAACGTACCAGCTGTATCAAACAAATCTACAAATAAGAAAGCAAAAATGATAGTAAACAAACCCATATTAAGTGCTCCCATGATATCCATTTGTAAGAAAGTAGGAGCCATACTAGGAGGCAATGCGAATATTTTTTCTGGTGTTGGAACAATTCCAAATATCCAGCCTACAACAGCGGTGATAAGCATTCCGTAGAAGATTCCACCTTTAATTTTTTTAATCAAGAAAAAGAGCGTAATAATAATACCAAAAATCGTTAATAAAACATCCGGAGATCCAAGATTAGCTGTGAACGCAACAGCAGTATCATTATTTGCTACAATAATGTTTGCATTTTTTAATCCAATAAAAGCAATAAATAGACCAATACCAGCAGAAACTGCATGCTTTAATCCAGCTGGGATAGAGTTAATAATTGTTTCTCTCACCTTCGTAACCGTTAATAAAAAGAATATAAGTCCAGATATAAATACTGCTCCCAATGCCACCTGCCAAGGAATTTGCATTCCCAATACAACAGTAAAGGTAAAATAAGCATTTAACCCCATACCTGGAGCAAGGGCAATTGGATAGTTTGCCAAAAGACCCATTAAAAGCGTGCCTATCGCTGCTGCCAATGAGGTTGCAACAAACACTGCCCCCATATCCATTCCTGCCACTCCACCTAAAAAGGATGGATTAACAATTAAAATATAGGCCATCGTTAAAAAAGTCGTTACACCTGCAAGTATTTCTGTACGAACGTTTGTGTTATGTACGCGAAGACCAAAAAATTGATCTAATCCGCTACTCCTTGCACTTGAATGTTGTTCCATTTTCTTTCCTCCTACATTTTTGTTTTTTTTAAAGGCTTGGCCAAAATAAAAAACCTAGATAGATTTAACTCTACCTAGGTAAAAGGGCTACAAGGCTATTCCAACATAAATGGAATACGAAGTAGTTCGAAATACATACTTATCCCTTATTCCTCGTAGTCAAGCAGTTTACGGTTGCTCGGTAGAGACATCTGAGCCTTATTCTCAGACATATACGAAAGTTGTATAAAGATATTCGCTTTTCTTACGAGGATAAGTCTAACAAGAATTTGTATCCTTGTCAATACAAAATCCGAACATTGTTGTTGATTATTTAACATTCGTTCGGATTATTACAATGAGCCCCAGAAGTGAATTATTTACTCCCACTCTATCGTTGAAGGTGGCTTAGAGGTGATATCCAGTACAATTCGATTCACTCCGTCCACTTCATTTACAATGCGATTCGATAGTTTCTCTAATACATCATAGGGAATTCTTGCCCAGTCCGCGGTCATTCCATCAATGGATGTCACCGCTCTTATCCCTACAGTATACGCATAGGTTCTAGAATCACCCATTACCCCAACACTTTTTATATTCGGTAAAACGGTAAAGTATTGCCATATTTCTCGATCTAAACCTGCTTTTTTTATTTCATCCCTTAATATATAATCCGATTCACGAACGATCTCTAATTTTTCTTCTGTAATTTCTCCTAAAACACGAATGGCTAGTCCAGGACCTGGGAAGGGCTGACGCCAAACGATTTCATCTGGTATCTTTAATTCAGTGCCAACTTTCCGAACTTCATCCTTAAATAATGTGTTTAATGGTTCTATTAGCTGAAATTCAATATCCTCTGGAAGACCACCAACGTTATGATGTGATTTTATGGTTTGCGCTGTTTCCGTACCACTTTCAATAATATCTGTATAAAGCGTTCCTTGCGCCAGAAAATCAAAATCACCCAATTGTTCAGATTCTTCTTCAAAGACACGAATAAATTCATTGCCAATGATTTTACGCTTCTGCTCTGGGTCTGCTATACCTTCTAGTTTAGATAAAAAACGATCCCTGGCTTCAATTTTCACTACATTCATCTGAAACTGTTCACCAAATGTTTCCATTACGCTTTCCGCTTCATCTTTTCTAAGTAACCCATGGTCAACAAACATACATGTAAGCTGATCACCAATCGCTTTATGAATTAAAACTGCAACAACAGAAGAATCAACTCCACCGCTTAACGCACATAATACTTTTTTTTCGCCAACAATCTCTCTTATTTCCTCTACCTTTTCTTCAATAAAGGTTTCCATGCTCCAATTCTTTTCCACTTTACAAACATCAAAGATAAAGTTGTTAATCATTTCCATTCCATACACTGTATGTCTTACCTCTGGATGAAACTGAACAGCATAATAACCCTTATCCGTATTACTCATTGATGCTACTGGAGCATTTTCTGTACTTGCATCCACCTGGAAGCCTTGCGGAGGTTCTATTACTAAATCAGAATGACTCATCCAAACATTTTGCGTAGAATCCAACCCCTGATAAAGCGGTGAAACCCTTTGAATATGAATATTTGCTTTTCCATATTCCCTTTTTTGTGCTCGCTCTACCTTCCCTTGTAATTGATGGGTCATCAGCTGCATTCCATAGCAAATGCCGAAAATCGGGATACCAAGCTCATAAATGCTTGGATCTGGAATTGGAGCATTGTCCACATAAACACTTGCTGGTCCACCAGAAAAAACAATCCCCTTTGGGTTCATTTCCTTTATTTTTTCAATCGGCGTATTAAAAGGAATTAGCTCACTATATACACCTAAATCTCTAATTCTTCTTGCAATTAATTGATTATATTGCCCACCGAAATCCATAACTAAAATCTTATCATTCGGTTTATCCATGCTATTCCTCCTTTTCCTCAAGATGACCTACTAGAGGTGAGAAGTGGAAGGTGGGATTCTTTCCCTCCCTCCCCTTAGGTATCAATTTTCTCCGTTCTCACCTTTAACCTCTCGCTTTATTGTGCTAATTCTAGCAAATTGACTACCTAGCGTCAAGAACGTATCCTTATTATTAATTGTTTCCAATAATCCCAGAATTTCTTCCTCCATTGTTCAGAAATAGCACGTTGACTGTATCTTGCTTCCTCATATACCTCCGTTACCTCTTCCCATTCATTTGTGGAGGATGATTGAAATAGTGATGATAAATACTCTCTAACCGTCTGAGCGCTCTCTTTTTCCTTGCCTAAGGTTCCTAAAATAGCAAGAAAATGCTCTGTACTAAGGATAATCATCCTTGTCATCGATTTTTCTTTTGATAATCGATGTTTTCTCCACCAAAAAGATATTTCCGTCCTATATTTTACAAATAAAATAGTCAATAACATAATAAGAAAAAAGGATATCCATTGAAACAAATTCAAATAGGTGGAAGACTGCTTACTCATACCTCCATCCTTGAGATCGTCCAATTCTAGTTCCTCTTTTAACTGTCGTTGAGGTAGATTATCCAATCGATCCATTGCGGTCAAATCTTGATCAATTTTATACTCCAAAGACATTTGAAAGGATGGAGTAGCCTCAAATGGAATCCATCCAATATTATTAAAATATACTTCTACCCATGAATGAGCATTTTTATTTTGAATCAATCCTTTATATTCTCCTATTTCGCTATCATAAGAAGTTTCCCCTGGTGTAAAGCCTTTTACCCATCGCGCTGGTATACCAATAGAACGAACTAAAACCACCATCGAAGAAGAAAAATGGTCACAATATCCTATTTGAGATTCAAATAGAAATTGATCCACAAAATCTTCATTTTCCTTAGGATAAGGGACATTTTCTGTATCATACCTATAATGCGTTCTTACATAGGATTTGATTGCTTGTGCTTTATCATAGGGATTATCGTTTTCTTTTGTTAGCTCATTCGCTAAATCTCGTACTCTTTGGGGAAGGTTATCTGGTAAGGCTAAATAACTTGCTAGATAAGTTTGTAATAACACTTTAGAATAATCCTCATTCGTTTGGCGAAGAATTTTTTCATCAATAATTGGCGTATATCCTGTAACCTGATAGCTCCCTAATTGCTGATGAACCAATAGATTTTGATTATAGCGGTTCACCTTTGCTTTCACTACGTCATCAGCTTCCATCACATGAATTTCTTCCCAATCTCCACCAAGAAAAAAGAGGTTGAAAGTGTTATTAGTTGCAAATGATAACGAATATTTTAGCTCCTGTTTTTCTAATGGAGCATCCTTTTTCATTAGATGAACAGGAAAGTCATATACCTCTTTCCCATTAATCATTACCCAATCTTCATAATGTGTATCCCGACTATTCACCCACCCATGACCAGTATATGTGTCCTTGCTTTCTCCCCTCCAATAAACACGTTTATTGCTTATCGATTCCATTACTACTATATCATCTTGCTCAAAAGGACCACCTAAAAAGGAATCATCCACACTATAGCCTATTTTTTTTATGGAGTCTTTCCCTTTTTTGACCATACCTTTTCCCTGAAATTGATCAAACCAACCTGTTGGATCAGCCCATTTCGCTTCTGCTTTAGGTGAAAAGTACCCTACAGTAATAATTGCTAATGATAAAATAAGTGCTGCCGTAATAAAACGAAAGGATAGACGACTATTCTCCGTCTCTGAAAGAATCCATTTTTGCTGTTCTAAGGCAATGATAACCAAGCCAATACTTATTATTCGAACAATAGGCCAAGCAGCATCATATAGGAAGAAGGAATCGATAATAGAAAGGTAGGCTGCCGTAATTAAAATAATCAAAAAACTTTTATGATGATGAATGAACAAAGCAAGTAGCTTTATCATCATCCATAACGCTAGCAAAAATAATAGACTTCTAAATTGATTACTTACTTCCGACCATTGAAAATCAAGGAGAAATGTAATATTGATCAGAACTTCTTTCCATAGGTCTTTTATCCAAGTGAAAGAAAATAGGGGTTCTATATAATATAAATGGTAAATGACAAGTAAAGCTCCACTTATTCCACCAAGAACATGTATCCATGTTTGTTTAAACCAAAAATAGAAGATGAGCATGCCAGCTATAAAAAGCTGAAAGCCATCAATGCGAAGTGTATTGGTTATCTGCAATAAAGACAAAAGCCATTCATTTATAAGAAAATAATAGAGTATCATTTGCACGGTTTGGAGGGAATAGGTGCGTATATCGTTTTTATCTTCCAAAGGACATCCCTCCATTTCTCATAATTTCACCCCAGTTTGATAGAGGAATAAGATGTATAGCTATTCCTAACTGTTTATAACGATCTATATCAATCCATGACATACTTTTATTTTCTTCAAGGTGGACAAGAAATACTTCTACCTTTATTTTACGAACCAATAATTCATTTAATAGATGGTTTAGCTCTTGTCCAACGTCTGATGTGACAATTACAATGGTTGTGCCATAAGGTAAGTAGGGGATTTCATTTAATACAGTCTGTTCAAGAGGAATATCTACATTGGGCTCTACCATTGCTAATATTTCAAAAATCTTCATCACATGCTCTGGTCCTCTAGCAAGAGAAGTCCCTTTTCTTCCTTTTCCTTCTGAAAGAATACCAACAGTAAACCTTTGATCAATAGCAAAACTGACTAAACTTGCAGTTAATTCAACAGCCCTCTCAAATAGCCCGTATTTTTCTATTGGGTATTTCTTTTTATCTTGATCGAAAATAAACATAAAATCATTGGTTAAATTTCTTTCAAATTCCTTTGTCATTAATTGCATTGATTTGGCAGATTGCTTCCAGTGTATCCGATGAAAACGATCGCCTGTACGATATTCTCTTACACCAATGACAGATGCCGCATCTTCGTTTGTTCGATTTTGTGAAAAGGAAGCTCCAATATTACGTACATTTCGAGAGTGCCATTGTTGTATGGGGTAGCTTTTTGGATATACCATCACTTCGCTAAAAGAAGGGATAATCTTTTTCGTTTGTATTAACCCAAAAAGATCGCCTGTTACTAACTCAATCTTTTCCCAATAATGAATGCCTCGTGTAACTTTTGGAACCGTATAATGAATTTTTGATATAGAACGAAACCAAGGATAAATAAGCTGTTTGTTTTTGTCATGGAGTGATTTCATTTTTATAGGTTGATCATCGATAATTAATAAATAAGAAAGAGGAAAGCCAAAATGATTAAAAATTTTAATCGTTATTTCCAAATCATCTCCTGCGATTAAACGTGTTTTAGAGAAGCTTCGTTCAATCTTCAATCCCCTTAACGCATACCGAGATAAAATCAATATATATAAGGTAAGTAATAGGATAGAATAAAAAAGAAACCAGCTCACAAAGCCACCTTGAAATTTTCCATATAAAAACGTAATGAGCAGTAATCCAATAAAAACAGCTTTCGTATAGTTATACTTTTTCATTTTATGTCCCTTTTCCATATCATTTAGAAACAGTGGTTGGAACCTTAATTTTCTTAAGAATAGCATGGAGTATCTGCTCAATAGTTAATCCATGTAACCGTGCATCTGACTTTAATATGATTCGATGCTCCAACACAGGAATCACTAAATATTTAATATCATCAGGAACGACAAAGTCCCTGCCTCTTAATAAAGCTAGTGATCGTGCAGCTCTTAAAAGAGCAATCGTTCCACGCGGACTAGCTCCTAAATAGATATAATTATCATTTCTTGTTGCATTCACTATTTCAACAACATAACGTTTTAAGCTATCCTCTACAAATACTTCTTTAGCTAACTGCTGTAATTGCATTAA
Source organism: Tepidibacillus decaturensis (assembly GCA_016841555.1). Taxonomy (GTDB): domain Bacteria; phylum Bacillota; class Bacilli; order Tepidibacillales; family Tepidibacillaceae; genus JAENYW01. The sequence goes on along the minus strand of JAENYW010000054.1, from coordinate 4,333 downwards.
TTGATTTAGGTCAATCACCTGTTGGATATCCTGAATAGGATGATGATTCTGCAATCGATCCAATATTTGAACCTCTTCCTCCATACTGGGGTAACCAAGCTTAATCTTTAATAGAAATCGATCCAATTGAGCCTCTGGAAGCGGGAAGGTTCCTTCATATTCTATAGGATTTTGTGTAGCCATAATAAAAAAAGGATTGGGAAGGGTATAGGTTTTTCCATCCACTGTAACCATTGCTTCTTCCATTGCTTCTAATAGGGCAGCTTGCGTTTTCGGTGATGTGCGGTTAATTTCATCTGCGAGAATAACATTTGCCATAATAGGGCCAGGGTGATATTCGAATTCCATGGTTTTTTGATTATAAACGGATACACCTGTTACATCAGATGGAAGTAAGTCAGGTGTAAATTGAATTCTTTTATATAGACCACCAATTGTTGTCGCCAATGAGCGTACTAGCATCGTTTTCCCTACTCCAGGTACATCCTCTAACAGCATGTGTCCATTACTTAATAGCGAAACTAGGCTTAAATAAATCGCCTCCTGTTTACCAATGATTACCTTTTCTATGTTATGAACCACTTTTTTAATCATCTCTTGATGCTTTGCTTTATTTATCACTATTTCACACTCCCTTTTTATCTGTTAAATATTACTTTTACTTACAATCTATATCTTTGACATATATTCTTTAAAGGGATAATATATCCTGCAAAATATAAAAAATAAGCCTTTCTGCTTTTACGGAAAGTCTTATTTGCTGTATATAATCAATTAATACTTTTAATTACTTTTATCTCTACTTCTTGTTTTTCAACCCTCTTTGTTAAATGATCTACCTTATCTTCAATCCTATGTAACATATCCGTCTTTTGTATATATCCATCAAATAATGCTTTTATTTTCGGCGTTAAATCATTTTCTAATCTAACTATATTATTTTGTAGGTTGTCCATTTTTTGAGTTAAATCCGTTTCTAGCTTATCCATTCTTTGAGTATTATTCTGAATATCTTTTCTCATTTCGTTCATTTCATTGTACATTTTCTCTAGTAAATTAAAAATCTTTTCTTCCATTGCTAACAACTCCTACTAAACTCTTAAATTACTTATAGGTTATGCATAAAGTATTCTTCAACAAGCAGTTAAAATCCTGCCGAAATATATTTTTCTTTTTATTTTATTATACCTAACATCCCTACGGTTTCTCTACTTATCTTTCAATAGTTTTACTAAAGTATCTCTTAATTTTATTTTGGATCGAAAATGCCTGGACTTTACTGCCTCTACTGTCATTTCGAGAGTGGAAGCTATTTCAGCATTCTTCAAACCATATTCATATTTTAACATCAATATTTTTCTATCGATTGTATTTAGTTTTTCTATTTCCTGACGAATTATTTCTTTTTCTTCTATTTTTTTTATTATTCTATCTACAGTAGAATCTATCATATTTTCTTGTACTTTTAAATCTATATATTCTTCTTTAGCAATGATATTATAAGTCTTTTTTCGCTTTCTATAGTAATCCATTGCGGTTCGTGAAGCTATTCTCCTTATCCATGATTCAATCTTATCTTTTTCGCTTAAAGTCTCTATATTTCTGAACACCTTTATGAAGGTTTCTTGAGTAATCTCTTGAGCTAAGTTTTTATCTTTAATAATAACAAATGCGATGTTAAATATTTTTTGATAAAACATTTCATACATAATGCGTTTATCGTTTTCATCATTATCTTTAAAATTTTTTTCTATTTTATTCACCACCAATTTAAAATACATTTTCTTACAATCATTATATTGTAAATTTTAGGAATATAAATAGGTAAATTATACTATTTTTTATTTTTTTGTAAAAATGAATCCTTTTTGTTATTTCTTTCGTCATTATATGTGAAAGGAATTACAACAGAATTTAACAATATGAATTTTAATGGAAGGAAGTGAATTAGAATGAAATGAGTTACTCATGAAAAATCCCCACCAAATCCGAAATAGGTTTTTGACAGACTTGATAATATTTTTTAATGGAGGTATTAACCATGAACAAATTATTAAAACAGTTTATTTCAATTACTTTATCCTTGTTTTTGCTTGTTTCCGTATCAACTGCTTTCGCTTCATCTGGCAATGGTAATCAAAGTTTCAATTTTAGCATTGAAAAAAACTATGGGGAAATGTTTTTAGAAAGCATTGGCCATACTGAAAAATTGTCTAACCCCATTCCTTTATTCAATCTTGATGATGAGTTAGAAGCTGTAAATTTTTCTATGGGGAAAAATGGATATATTATCATTAACGTCAAAGATTTATCTATTCCTGAATTATCATTTGAGAATTCTTCCCCTTTTAAAAGTCATTCTGAAACATACGTTTATAACGGACCACTAGCTTATATGACCAAAACAAACGGCAAATTTATTGACTTAATGTCTAGTAAGATTGTTAAAGAACCTGGGAAGATAAAATTTAAGTATAAGAGAGACTTTATAGATAAAACGAAGGTAATTACCGATTTAAGAGAGAATATTGAAGATAATCAGGAAATAACAGTCCAATAATTTTAGTTGAAAAATATTTAAACACTTTTTTAAAGACTTGGTACAAAGACGGTGGAATTTATAACGGGAGGTATAAAATGTTGATTTCACGTTCTAAACCATTTCTTCTACTTTTATTCATAATACCTTTTTTGTTATCTAGTTGTAATGTTGAAAGCAATGGGAAAGTAAGTCCCGATTCTAAAATAAACGATATAACTTTAAAAGATTTTTTTAAAATAAATGCCGATAACGTATCTAAAATTGATTTTCGTAAGGAAAGGGATTTAAAAACGGTAACATCAAAAGAAGAGATTGAAAGGATACTTCAATTTTTACAAACGATTGAGTATAAGAAGCTGAATCAAACACCCAAAAAGGGTTGGGTATATACGATTACTATTTATGACAAGACGGAAAAAGTTGAAAATATAATAGCTTTTAGCTTTCTTCCTGTAGTTATCGTTTATAATAACCAGAATGAAGTATATAAATGTAATGAGGAGATTTTTGCTGGTATCTCTGAATTATACGATAGCATAGATAACAAAGAAACGGGAGAGTAGAATGAAAAAAGCCTTTCGGCATTTTATGCGGAAAGGCTTCTTTATATGATCGTTAGTAGTTTACTATTGAAAAAACGCTGCTAGTTCTTTTAATTGTGCTTTTGCTTCTTCGATGGATTGTAATACTGCTGATTTAGCGGTACCACCCATTGATTGTCTTGCATTGACCACCTGTTCAGGCTGTAGCTTTTCGTAGAGGTCTGCTTCTACCTTATTGGAGAATTGGTGGTATTCCTCTATGCTTAAATCTAATAAAAACTTCTTCTGTTCAATACAATAGAGTACGGTTTTACCAACGATTTCATGAGCTTCTCTAAAAGGAATTCCTTTGGTCACTAGATAATCGGCATAATCTGTTGCATTGGAGAAGTCCTCCTTCACCGATTTGAGCATTTTATCCTTATTGACCGTCATCGTAGCAATCATTCCTTGTACTAAAACTAATGCTCCGTCTAGGGTCTCGATGGTATCAAACATGCCCTCTTTATCTTCCTGCATGTCCTTGTTATAGGTTAAGGGTAATCCCTTTAATGTTGTAAGCAGAGAAATCAAGTTTCCATAGACACGACCTGTCTTACCGCGAACCAATTCCGCTACATCAGGATTCTTCTTCTGTGGCATGATGCTACTTCCTGTGCAATAAGCATCATCTAGCTCTACAAATTGAAATTCACTGCTAGACCATAGGATTAATTCCTCAGATAACCTTGATAGATGAGTCATAATTAGGGAAGCATTAGCTAGAAACTCCACAATATAATCTCGATCACTTACCGCATCCATGCTATTGGCATAGATGTGTTCAAAGCCAAGCGCTTCTGCCACCTGCTTACGGTCTATTGGAAAAGTAGTACCTGCTAAGGCCCCTGCTCCAAGTGGCATCATATCTATTCGCTTATAGCTATCCTTGAAGCGTTCTAAATCCCTTAAGAATTTAAAGGTATATGCCATCATATGATGGGAAAAGAGAATAGGCTGTGCCCTTTGTAAATGGGTGTAACCTGGTAATATCACATCTATATTCCCTTCTGCTTTTATGATAAAGGCTTCAATAACCTTTGTTAATTGGTTGGCAAGCTGGTTCACCCATTTTTTTAGATACATGTGCATATCTAGGGCAACCTGGTCATTACGGCTTCTCGCTGTATGTAGCTTACCACCAACAGGTCCTATTTTCTCTATCAGACGCTTTTCAATATTCATATGAATATCTTCTAATTCAACAGAA
>JAENYW010000053.1 GCA_016841555.1 Tepidibacillus decaturensis | reverse complement strand
ATTAATTAAGAATGACCGACCAGTCGGTTTTGAGAGGGGTAGATGACGTATATGAAAAAACTTGGATATATGTTTGGAATACTTCTAATCTTCACTTTGGTAGCGAGTGCTTGTTCTACAACAACAGTGACAACATCAGAGGAAGATATTGTGATTCCAGTACAAGTAGCAAATGTGGAAACAGGACAATTAAAAGAAGAAAAAAAGATAATAGGAAGTGCTGCTCCTAATTTGCAAATCTCTGTTTATAGTGAATTAAGCGGAAAGCTGGCAGAGGTACGTGTGAAAAAAGGAGGAAAGGTAGAAAAAGGACAAATTATCGCGGTGCTAAACCAAGGTGATTATAATAATACAGTTATTCAAGCAGAGGCGCAGCTAAAATCAGCAAAGGCAAATCTGGCCCAAGCAGAGGCTGGTCGTAGCTCTTCCATTGTTCAAACAGAGAATCAATGGAAGCAAGCAAAGGCTGCTTATGATAGTGCAAAAATAAATGTCGACCGTATGAAAAGTCTGTATGAAGAGGAAGCGGTATCGAAGCAACAGCTAGAACAGGCAGAAAATGGATTGGTGCAAGCAGAGGTTTCATTAAATATAGCAAAGGAATCCTATGAAAACGCCAATCGTACGGAAAATCTTGCAGTAATTCGAGCGCAGCTTGAAACAGCGCAGGCAGGCTTAAACAATGCAAAGCATAATTTTGATAAAACCTATATGAAAGCACCAGCAAGTGGAACGATTGTTCAGCTGGGAGCAGATGTAGGAGAATTAGTTTCTCCACAAATGCCTGTTGCAACGATCATCGATATTCAAACCATTATTGTCAATGCAATGCTTTCTGAGGATGAATTGAAGTATGCACAAGCAGGGGAAGAAATAGATACTTATTTAAATGTCTTCGATCAAAAGCAGAAGGGAACGGTTACCTTTGTAAGCCCGATTGCTGATACACAAACAAAGAATTACCCTATTGAGGTTCAGCTAAATAATCAAGAAGAAACCATTAAACCAGGTATGATAGTGGAGCTCTCATTACAGGATACAGAAACAGCAGAAGAAGTCCTTGTTCCTGTTAATGCACTTGTAAAACAGGGGGAAGAAGTATTTGTATTTGTAGTGAATGGGGACACAGTTGAAAAAAGAACCATACGTATCAAAGAAGAAGGTATAGAAAAAGCGTCTATTATTGAAGGCTTACAAGAGGATGAAGTCGTGGTTGTCAAGGGTCAGATGAATCTAGAGGATGGGGATCACGTTCGTATCCTTGATGGAGGAGGTAACTGATGAAAATTATTGAAACATCAGTACGTCGTCCAATTGGCGTCCTTATGATTATCATTGCAGTAGTATTGATGGGGGGAATAGCTTTAACGAATTTGGCAGTAGATTTATATCCTGATATGAACCTACCAATATCTGTTGTGATGACCAATTATCCTGGAGCTGCTCCAGAGGAGGTTGAAAAGCTGGTATCCAAACCAATGGAGGCATCATTAGGTACCTTAGAAGGAATTGAATCCATTCAATCCATTTCATCTCCTGAATCCTCTATTGTCGTCCTACGCTTTAATTGGGGTGAGAATCTTGATGCAAAAATGCTAGATGTGAGGGATAAAGTAGATTTAGTCAAGGGTTTTTTACCTGATGATGCAGAGGAGCCTAGTGTTTTGCGGATAGATCCTCAGGCTATTCCTATCATGCGTCTGGCAGTAGCAGGGAATATGGAGCCGTCTAGCTTAACCAAGCTGGTTGAAGATGTGATTCAGCCTAGATTAGAACGGACAAATGGAGTTGCACAGGTCTCTTTATTTGGTGATAAAAGAGAGGAAATAAAGGTAGAGGTTTCGAGCAGTAAGCTAAGTAATTATGGGATTACCATGAATCAAATTATCCAAACCTTAGGGATGGAAAACGTAGCTGCATCTGCAGGAACCGTGCAAACAGGCAGCCAAGAGCTTCAGCTACGCCTTAATGGTGAATTCAATCGTATCGAAGATATTCAAAATATATTAATTCCGCTACCATTGGGTGGCAATGTGAAGCTTAGTGATATATCAACGGTTAAAAAAACATATATAGAGGATAAAAGTGTTGCCAAAATGAATGGAGCTCCAAGCATTAGCTTGGACATTTCCAAGAAATCAGACGGGAATACGGTATCCGTTGTAAAAGAAATCTATAAAAGTATAGAAGAAATCAAAGCCCTATTACCAGATGGTGTACAGCTAGAGCCTGTGTATGATTTATCCATTTATATAAGACAATCTATTGATAATGTTGTATCCAACATGGTAGTGGGTGGAATTCTTGCAGCAATTATTTTACTGTTATTTTTACGAAATATACGTGCTACCCTTGTTATTGCTGTTTCGATGCCAATTGCTATTATCTCAACCTTTACACTGCTTTATTTCACAGGAGAAACACTAAATATGTTGACCTTGGGTGGTTTAGCGTTAGGGATAGGGATGATGGTAGACAGCTCCATTGTAATATTGGAAAACATTTATCGTTTCCGTGAAAGAGGAAGTGGACTACAGGATGCAGCGATAGATGGTGCAAAAGAGGTAGGACCTGCTGTTATCGCTTCTACCATAACTACAGTGGTTGTATTTGTACCAATTGTATTTGTACAGGGATTATCGGCTGAACTATTTCGACCATTGGCGATCACAGTAACCTTTTCTTTATTAGCATCCCTAGCAACCGCAATTATATTAGTACCAATGTTATCTGCTCAATTTCTAAAGCAGGTAGGGGAGGGGATCGATCAACAAAGGAAAAAATATGGGGTATACCAATTAACGAGCTGGTTTGATCAGTTTATCGAAAAAGTGATTGGAACCTATCAGCAGATGATAGGATGGTCATTATCTCATCGTAAAACAATTGTTTCTGGCACCATCGTACTAATCATGCTTTCTCTGGCATTAATACCTTGGGTTGGAACGGAATTTATACCAAGCGGTGATACAGGAGAAATCAATATTGATATTACATTACCAATTGGAACAGTCCTTACGGAAACAGAGAATATAGTGGATAGCATTGCGGAAGATGTACTTAACATCGAGGAGATAAAGGTTATCTTTGCAAGTGCTGGACAGGGGAATCAATTTCAATTTGGGGGAAGTGATACCCATGTTGGTAATTTATATATACGTTTAAAAAGCTTAAGTGAGCGGACGAGAAGCATCGATCAAGTAATGGAAGAAATCAGGGGCAAGCTAGCTAATTATGCAGGAATTGAATCGAAGGTAACTGTTTTAGATGCAGGAGGAGGAATGCCATCCTCAAGTGCAATTCAGATTAATATTCGTGGCTTTGATTTGAATGTCTTAAAGGATTTGGCTTTTCTTATAGAAGAAAAGGTTCGTCAGGTAGAAGGAACACGTAATGTAGAGAACTCAATGAGTGATGGGCGTCCAGAGATACAGGTCGTTGTCAATCGGGATAGAGCAGCTCAATATGGCTTAACCTTTTCTCAGGTCATGTCAACGGTAAAAACAGCCTTTCAAGGACAAACAGCAACGAGATACAGAGTAGACGGTAAAGAGATGGATGTTGTTGTAACGCTACCAAAAAAGGATACAGAAAATCTCCAGTCTTTGAAGCATTTAACGATGCTTACACCAACAGGTTCAAAAATACCTCTGTCTGAAATAGCAGCATTGAAGCAGGTAATAGGTCCAGTTGAAATATCACGAACAGATCAACAACGAGAAGTTACTGTTACTAGTGATATTATCGATCGAGATTTAGGAAGCGTATCCGAAGATATACAAAAGGCTATTGCTGATGTAAGATTACCTGAAGGCTATTTTATCACCTATGGTGGTCAAGCCCAGGATGCACAGGACTCCTTTAAAGACTTAGGATTGGCACTTGTTCTATCCATTTTCTTAGTCTATATGGTCATGGCAGTTCAATTTGAAGCCCTACTAAGTCCATTGGTCATTATGTTTTCCATGCCTGCAATGGTGGTTGGGATTATTGTTGGTTTAATCTTAATGGGGCAATCCCTAAGTATTCCAGCCTTTATCGGTGTTATAATGCTAGCAGGAATCGTGGTTAACAATGCGATTGTATTAGTAGATTATATCAATATCTTACGGAGTAGAGGAATAGAGCGGAATCAAGCAATAATTGAAGCAGGAGCGAGCCGTTTACGACCAATTCTAATGACAACCTTAACGACTGTTTTAGCCTTGATTCCATTAATGTTTTTCCAGGGTGAAGGCTCAGAAACCCAAGCTCCATTTGCTACAGTGGTATCCTTTGGTTTAAGCTTCTCGACCTTAGTAACGCTAATATTCATTCCAGTGGTCTACACCTTCTTTGATGACGTAGAAGTATTTCTTAAGGAAATTGCAACAAAAGAAGGAAGAAAAAGACGCAGAGAGAAAAAAAGAGGAGAGGCAAATGTGTCGGTTTAGGGGGAAAAACAATGGTTGATTTTAAAAAAATGAGTGAAAAAGAGAGTGCTATATTAAATAGTGCCTATCAAATTTTTACGGAAAAAGGATTTCACAATGCGAAGGTAAGTGAAATAGCACAGCATGCAGGGGTAGGGAAAGGTACCATTTATGAGTATTACGCAAGTAAAGAGGAGCTATTACGTGGTGTCATACAAATTGGAATGCTTCATTATATAGAGGAAATGAAGAGGTATATAAAGGATTCCAATACGTTTTGGGAGAAAATAGAGAATATGTATACTGCTCATGCTTATTTTCTAACGAATCATGATGCCTTTAAAAAAGTAATTGGCGATCACTTTAGTGTTATTAATAAAGAATTCCATGATTGGATGCTTATACAGCGGAATCAATTAATTGAATTGGTGAAGGAGATTGTAGAAGAAGGAATGGATAAGGGGGAAATAGCGAGCGGTCAAAAGGACTGGACTGCAACATTTATTTTAACAAGTATGATGGGTTTACAGGATTGTCAAGATAGCGATGATTCCAAAGGTAAGGTTGACTTTGTAGTCAACATCTTAAAGAATGGATTAAAACAAAGGAATGGGGATTAGGATGAAGCGAATAATAACGATTTTCTTTATATTCAGTTTTGTTATGCTATTCTTCTTTTCGCCATCACTGTTACAAGCGAAAGAAAAACTTGTTCAGCTAATACTTCGAGCGGATGCACTAGTCCAAGAAGAGCAGCTACAGCTTGTAGATAGTGAAATAGAGGTGGAAGAGGAAACGGCAGAAGAAAATCAGCAAGAAGAGACCCAAAAGGTAAGAATAAATCTACAGGATGGACTATCCTTTCAAGAGGCGTATGAGCTAGCTATGCTTAATAGCATTGAATTAAAGCAGGCAGAATATGATTTAGAGAACGCAACAGAGCAATTTGACGATGTAAAGAACTTGAAGAAAATTAAGCCAACAGATCAATTTCCTTATGTAGATGCAATGGGTAATGTAATAATGGTTTCCAATCCTGATCAAAAGCTACAAATGGAGATTAGTAAGGAGATTACCTATTATCAAGTGAAAAATGCCAAGGAATTGGTAGAAAAGCAAATAACATTAGAAAAGCAAAATATAAAAACCAAAGTAGAAGATCAAATGATTACCTATGCCAAAGCAGAGGAAGCCTTGAATCTAGCACAAATAAATGCTTCTAGAGTAGAAAAACTTTCTGAGATAACTAAGCACCAATTTGAGCTAGGAATGGTGGATAAATCAGCATTGCTAGATAGTGAGGTGGCAATGTCTCAAGCGAAAATGGGAGTAGATAATGCGAGAAGGCAACTAAGCATCGCTAAGGAAAATTTCTTTCTATTATTGGGCTTGAAAGCATCAGATGAAATAGTAATTGAAAAGCTTGACCCAGTGGATATGGGAAAGGAAATATCAATCAACCAGCTAGACGCCCTTTTAGAAGCTGCTTTTCAGCATCGAATTGATTATTTGATGCAAAAAGATCAGGTAGAGTATGAAAAGACACGATTTGAAATCTATGATGAACATTACACCTATTATGGGAATAAGCAAGATATCATTCGTAGACAGGAAATTGCTTATCAAAAAGAAGAGTTAAATCTATTATCCATGGAACGTTCTATCTATATACAATTGTATCAAGTAGTTACTGGTCTCGATCAAACAAAAGGACAGTTAGATAGCTTAGCATTAAATGTAGAACAAGCCAAAGAGGCATTGAGGATTGTTCAGCTTCGTTATGAAGCAGGCTTAAGTATAACCTTAGAGATGGTTTCTGCCCAAGCGGCGTTAGCACAAGCTGAAAATAATCTATTAGATGGCAAGTATCAAATAATGACAATGAAAAACAACCTAGAATCAGCCCTCGGCGAAACAGTAGATCAAGCTTTAGAAATAGCTGCTACAGAGGAATAATATTTCATCAGACATAAGAAATGAACCTCCTATTTAACGGTGAATCTATATCTTCTGCTATTATTTTATCATAGTTCTATTAAAAGACTAGAATAATTAGAAAAATATGTTATTATAGAATTTTTCCCATACCATAGTGGGAAGCGCATGGTATAATGATAGATAATAGTAATCAGGAAAAGGAGATTGTACATGGGAAAGAAGGCTAAATTAGGAATGGCACTATTTCTTGGATTAATTAGTGTCGTGTATGTATCTACTGCATTTGCAGGAGGCTCAGCAGAACCAGGGTCGATTGACGATCCTGTTGTTACGAAAAGCTATGTCGATGAACAACTCTACTTATTGAATCAATCAATGATAGAAATGGTAGGTAACCAGCAAACAGGTGGAACAATTGCCCCTATCGTAGTGGAAGAGTTAAAGGCAGGAGATAAATTAATAGGAAAAGCAGGGACAGAAATTATCGTTCGTACAGGAATCGTTGTGACGTATGGTGAAGGCTCTAATGGGATTCCTGATGTGACAGGAGGAGTAGATATAGCTATTGGCAAACAAGTTTTACTTAATCATCAGTTAATCATCCCTAGAGATGATGGTAGAGGAATTATGGTTTCCTCCTCAAATAAAAGCTCTGTATATGTTATGATTCGCGGAGAATATGAAATAGTTAAAGGCTCATAAACGTTGTTTAATAGTATGATAGGTTTATAGGATAAAAGATGGGAAAAGTCACTTCGGTGGCTTTTTTTTATTTGTTGTCATATTAAAAAGCAATGGAACATAACATTTTACAGATGGTTTTTCTCCTTTTCAACGGAAAGTTTACTAAATTCCAAACGGTAAGGAAAGAGAGAAAAGCTGTGAATATTAGTGAACTTTCCATTTTGAGATGAAAGGGGGAAACGCTATCGAAAAAATTGAATGAAGGAGGAGAAGCACAAGACATGAAAAAAAGAATGGGTATTCAAATTTTTAATGTAGTATTAATTTTAACTCTAATCTTAGCTATGTTACCTCTAGGGGCTCAAGCAGCAAGTACTACTACATATGACAAAAAACCAGTAGATATCAGTAAGTTTCTTCGTCATGATGTAACGAACCCGAATCAATTGCAGCCTGTATTTATCTCGCCAATGATAGATATGGACAGTAAAGAAAAAATCAAGGTAATTGTTGAACTAGCGCAGAAACCTGTTAGTGTCGAAAAAAGGATGAAGGAGCAATTTGGAAAAAGATTTAGTGCGCAGGATGAAAAAAATGCATTAAAAGAAGTTTCCTCAGCTCAAGCAGAATTTAATACATCCTTAAAGGCATTGAACGTAAAAGCTAACATTACTAGAAGCTATCAGTACGTATTTAATGGGGTAGTAGTAGAGCTTAATGCGAATGAAGTATCTACACTAGCTAAGGGGAAAAATGTCAAAGCTATTTATCCTGTAGTAGAGTACCACGCATTACCGATAAATTCAGAACCGCTTATGAGTGATAGTGGTCCATTTATCGGCTCCAATGATATCTGGGAGTTAGGATATAAAGGAGAAGGAATAAAAGTAGGGGTTATCGATACAGGTATTGATTATTATCATCCTGACCTTGTTAATGCATATGTTGGAGGCTATGATTTTGTTGATAATGATAACAATCCCTATGAAACCCTTCCTGGCAACTCTGTGGGAGAAGAGACCAGTCATGGTACACACGTTTCAGGTACCATTGCCGGAAATCATGTTCAGGATAATGGAATTTGGGGAATTGCCCCTGAGGTAGATTTATATGTTTATCGTGTATTAGGTCCTGGTGGCTCTGGTACCAGTGATTGGGTAATAGGTGGAATTGAACAAGCTGTTATCGATGGCTTGGATGTTATCAATCTATCATTAGGGAACAGCTTGAATGATCCAGATTATCCAACATCCATCGCATTAAATAATGCAATGCTTGCAGGGACAGTAGCTGTTACTTCAGCAGGAAACAGTGGTCCTGATAGATGGACAGTAGGTTCACCAGCAGCATCTGCTTTTGCGATTAGTGTAGGAGCATCTACGCCTCCTGGAGATCGCCCAGTAGCAGCTGGATATGCTTCAGTAGATGAAGAATTATCCTATGATCTTCGTTTAATGGCATATAATCCATCAGAGGATTACGAGGATTTAATTAATCAATCCTTAGAGCTTGTCTATGTTGGGTTAGGCTATCCAGAGGATTTTGAAGGATTAGATTTAACAGGAAAAATGGCGTTTATCAAGCGGGGAGAAATAGCATTTGTTGATAAAATCGCAAATGCAAAGGCAGCAGGAGCAGAGGCAATTCTTATGTTTAACCGTGATGGATTAGATGAGCATATAGCTTACTATCTAGGTGATTCTATTCATTATATCCCTACATTGGATATGCGTGGTGATGAAGGAAGAGCCTTATTAGCGATGATGGAAGAGACACCGACTCATGAACCTATGATTTTAAATATCGAGAATAGAGAGTTGAAATTAGAAAATAATGAACCCATTCAAAAGCCAGGTGACATTGAAATAGGTGAGCCGATAAAGCCACAGGATAAAGTGGAGTCATTTGCACTTAACAAGCCGATGGTAGATGGAGAGGGTGCTACCTTTACCGTTACTCAATTTGATGTTGAACGCTATGATGGAGATGAATTAACCTCCTTTAGTTCAAGAGGACCTGTGAAGAAAACGTTAGATATTAAACCAGATGTGGTAGCTCCTGGTGATTCTATTCGTTCCTCTGTTGCCGCATATGGTGGAGATTACAGTAATGCGTATGAGCGTTACTCAGGAACAAGTATGGCAAGTCCGCATGTGGCTGCTTTAGCAGCATTAGTGAAGCAAGCACATCCAGATTTTACGCCCTTTGATATTAAGGCAGTATTGATGAATACGGCAACTTTAATTGGTGAACCTGGGGAATATACTGTATTTGATCAAGGATCTGGAAGAATTCAAGGCCTTGAAGCGGTAACCTCCTCCGTAGTTGCTGAAGTGCTTGATATTACTAAATATACAATTGATGGAGTGCTAACAGAGGTAGAAGATATTACAGGTAGCATCAGCTATGGTCAAGCTCCGTTAGAATCGGATTTTAATGAGAGTAAAACAATACGGCTAACAAATGTTGATGGGTTGGAACACACGTATCAGGTGGATGTTCAATTTTTGAATGAAGATACGACTGGTGTTACATTAGATGTGGATCAATCAACTGTTAACGTACCTGTAGATGGTCAAATAGAGTTATCCGCGACAATGGAAGTAGATCAAAGTGCTGTGGAAGGGGAATATCAAGGCTATATCTATTTCACAGATGAATACGAAGAATCGATTCATATTCCATTTGTTGTCTATGTGGGTAATATAGATGCTCCTAAGGGATTTGGAGAGGTATTCCAGCTTCCTGAGGATTTCTCACCAAATAACGATGGCGTATTGGATAGAACAGATCTCTATGTGGAGATTTATTCACAAATGGATCTACAAGCATTACTTGTTTGGGATCCAATCGCTTATTTTGATGGTTATAATGATGGTTATATTGGTCAAATACTTGTTTGGGGCGGTGAGTATGCAATCCCTCCAGGTTTCTGGCGATTAAGCGGCTGGGATGGCTACTACTATGATTACCGTACAGAAAATTGGGAAGTATTACAGGATGGTTACTACACCCTCGATTGGTATGGCTGGGATGACGAAGGAATGTATGTTACTTGGAACGATGTCTATGCAGATACAAATGCTCCTCAAATAGATATTAACGATGAACCCTTTGAAACGGAGGATAATACATTTACCTTCGACGGCTATGTAGAGGATATGTATGTAGATTTTTATGAAATAGATAAAATAGCAGCAGATTATGCCCTTTATGGCAGTAATGGCGATCAGTTAGATAGTGGGGAAGTAGTCTTTGACGAAGAGGGTAACTTTACACTACCGCTTTCTGATCTTTCCTATGGGCAGAATGAATTACGAATAAATATCATGGATATTGCTGGTAACCAAGACGAATATACCTATGAGATTATGAATAACGCTATTCCATACGCTACTATTGAGTCTGGAACAGAAGTAGAAATGAGCGGTACCTATGAAATGACACTTATTGCTGACAATATTAGTCATTTAGTAGGTGCACAAATTGAAGTGGATTACGATGATTCTATCTTTACTTTAGTAGGTGTGGAAGCTACAGATATATTTAAAGCAGGAGCTGGAGAAGACGGAGTACTAGAATTAAAAAATGATAATCTGGGATACACTTTGGACGGATTAAAGCGTGCAACGGTGGGTGTTTCCTACAAAGGTGATGTAGACGGTATTAATGGACATAACGAGGTGTTAAAGCTTACCTTCCAAGTAACAGATGATTATAGTTATTTAGGAGATACTGTTGGCTTTAGAACAGCTAATACGAAATTCGTGACGAGAGAATATGATGAGCTTTATCCAGAAAATCCAGAGGCAACTGATGTAACGCTTATATCTCCATTAGATATAACAGGGGAGATGCATCCAGAGGCATTTATGGAGGAAGAAGGGCTTAATCCAAATGTAGATTATTCTGGAATTGGCGCAGATCTTACGGCAACAGATCAGGATGGTGAAGTGGTAGATGGTACGATATTTGAGGATGGAAGCTTTGAATTTACAAGAGTGTCTCCTTACGATACCTTTACACTTGAATTGACGATTCCTGGACATTTCCGTTCTGTAAGAGAAGAAATAAAAGTTGTCGATGAAAACGAAATACCATCAGATATTACCGTTGATTTTGGTCTACATCTTGCTGGTGATGTGAATGCAGACGACGTGATCGATATATATGATGTTTATTTCGTAGCGAGCTACTTTGGAATGGAAGCTGTTGATGGTGTTTGGTCTGTTGAACAAGCAGCGGTTGCTGACTTAAATCAGGACGATATCATCGATATACTTGATCTATCCTTTGTAACAAACAATTTTGCAAAGGTGAATCAAGAGGTTCCAGAAGTAAATGTAACTCCACAGCTTGAATTACCAGATGATTTTGATTTCTCCTTTGATACACATTAGAATTACTTCAATGATTGGAGTGAGGAGTAGTCTTTATGACTGCTCCTCATATAGAATGGAGATAAAAATCATTTTATTGAATGTGATGAATGAATACAAATAGTTGAGGTGAAATAGATGAATGTATGGAAGCAGATGGTCTCCATTACTTTAATTCTACTTTTAAGTATAACAATTATCCCTAACGTTGGCTTAGCGGAAGCTCTACCATTATTACAATTACAAGTAAGCGAAGAAGATTTGACGGTTGATGATCCGTTTACACTAATTGTTAATTTAGTGGATTTTGAAAATCTATCTTCATTTGAAGTAAAGCTAACCTATGATCCAGAACTGCTTCAACCTTTAGTAACTGAGCCTACCTTAGGAGATATATTTGATCATTTGGATAGCAGTGATTATGTTATAGCAATGGATAAAGTAGATGATGGAACCATCCATTTTGCAAGTAGTATATTTCAAGGTGCAGAAGCCTTTACAGGTAGTGGGACGCTTATCTCCATACCATTTAAGGTAGTTAAAAGTGGAACCACCTCCTTTGATATTACCAATTCGATTTTTGTAGAGATGGACAAACCTGGGAAAGCAGTAGAGCACGCAACGGAAAATATTGAGATAACGGCTAAGGGGAAACCATCTAATCCATCAAACCCATCAAACCCGTCAACACCATCTAATCCAGGTAATACATCACCATCAGAAGAAGAACCCTCTAATCCATGTGGTGATGGAATAGAAGACTATAAGGATTATGATGCTATTGCTTCCCTAGAGTGGGCAATTGATGCAATTAAGCATTTAACGCTATTAGGTATATTTCAGGGGGATGACGATTGTAATTTCCGACCACTTGATAATATGACAAGAGAGGAATTTGCAACTGTATTGATGAGAACATTGAATCTAGAAAAAGCGACCGCTCAAGAGCTTGCCTATATGGACAAAAATAAAATAACTTGGTCAAAAGACGCAGTTCAAACAGTAACAGCAGGCAAGCTAATGAAAGGGAAGTTAATCGATAAGGAGATATATTTTGCACCTAAAGATATTATTACAAGAGCTGAAATAGCGACGATTTTAGTTCGTGCCCTTCATATGGACACAATGGATGAAACGGATTCTCGCCAAACTCCATTCACAGATATTACAAATCACTGGGCAGAGAAGGAGATTGCCATTGCATATGCTGAAGAGCTTATTAAAGGATATAATGATACTACCTTTGCACCAGATGAACCAGCAAGAAGAGCTGAAGTAGCCGTGTTATTATCTAGATTTTTAAATCACACAGCTGAGGCAAAATAACAATAATAATAACGAAAAAACAAAATCACCTCAAAATGGGTGATTTTGTTTTTTATAAAAACCTTGTTTTCTTTTCTAATGCCTCTACTCTTCTTATTATATCCTCTAACGTTATTTTTTCTTCTGTAGAAGGTTGGAAGCTGGAGCGACTGGATGTAGACTTCACTTGTTGATTTTCTTTTTTTAGAGTCTTGTTTTCTTCCAACAATCGTGCGTAATCCTGAATGATTAAATCAAGAAACTCATTTACTTCATTTACATCATATCCTCGGAAGGAACGCTTAAATTCTTTTTCAAAAATTTCTTCTGGTGTTAGCATGGTACCAAAAACTCCTTTATTATCTATTCGTTAGCTATAGAATAACATAATAAGGTTTATTTTTGTACGGTTTTATTTTACTTATGTGCCACTTCCTTTACTGGGTAAAAAAATGATAAAGGGTACAAAATATAAAAAAGGAGGTGAACTATTATGGCAAGAGGACACTGGGGTAAACAGCAATTGGTACATGAAGCGCATC
>JAENYW010000052.1 GCA_016841555.1 Tepidibacillus decaturensis | reverse complement strand
ACCATAACCAGAGCTTCCAACATAGCCAATAACATCACCTGGTTTTACAATAGATCCTTCCTTTAGACCTTTTTTGAAGCCTGTCAAGTGTGCATAGTAATAATATATATTGTTTACCCCACGAATTCCAACACGCCATCCACCGTATTTATTCCAACCTAATATTTCAATATAACCGTAAGAAGCACTTCTTACTGGAGTACCATAAGATGCGAAGATATCTGTTCCCTCGTGAATTCTTAACCCACCCCATCCTCTAGAATGTCCCCAAGTACTTCGATAAGAATAATTATTCCATTTAGGAATAGGGAATACGCGCTCATCTAAATCCAATGATTGAAATGTATGATATACTTTTGCCATTTCTTGAATAATTGTTGCAGTCTGTTTATTGTAATAATGAGTTAATCCATCAAGAATATGTTCTTCAGTGACTCCGTAACGAGATAAAAAGGTTAAATATGCACCTAAGACATCGAAATCATCATTACGATCTGCTACTCCATCTCCATTACCATCCAAACCAAAACCATGAAAATACTCAATACTGTCTGGATTACCATCATCAGAATTAGGATTTAAGGAGCCTGCCCAAGTTTCCTTTGAAAAATAAATAGCGATTAAACCTTTTTTTTCAGGAATATCACGTCTTACTGGTTGGATATTTCTCTCATATTGATCGATGGCTGCAATATAATACCAAGGAATATGATAGATCATTTCCATGTTTTTATAGATATACACACGCTCCTGCTCCATTTGAACCCTTTCTATTTTTTGTTCTGCATATACGTTTAGAGGTAATAAAGCAAATATAAGATTTAACGTAATAAAAAAAGGCAGGTAATTTTTAATGTGTTTTTTCACTAGATCGCACTCCAACCCTTGATTTATTTAATCTCCATATGAATATAGTGTAAGACAGGTTGGGCTATCCTATGTAAATAATTTAATGGTAATTTGACAAATCCTAATTTTGCTTACTCATATGAATTATTTCAATTGATGCTGTGGAGGGTAATCGTGATTTTGCTGCGCGTGATTAGGTTGAGAATGCTCATGAATATGGAAATGCCCTTCAGTTATATATAGTTGATGAGTTTTACCAACAACTGCTCTTAATACATTAGGGCGGTCATTGAAATCCTTAGAACCTGCCCCATAGCCTATAGAATCAATCGTCATAGATGGATATCCTTCAAAGTCCTGCCCTAATGCTGCAATAATAGCAGCTCCTGTTGAAGTAGTCATTTCTGACTGAATGCTACACGAACGTATAGGAATTCCTTTTAAAATTTCCAATGTAGTAGGAGTAGGGATTGGATAGATATTCTGTTCCTTTATCATTTGACCTACTCCAAGAGGAAGAGGAGAAGTGAAAATTTGCTCTATATTTAAATCCTCTAATGCAAGACTAATACCAATAATATTAACAATTGTATGAATAGCACCTGCTCCATGAAATGGGAGCTTGTCTAGTGGGATGTGGTGAACCTTCGCTTTGGCTTGAGCAATGATTTCAAAGATTTTTTTTGCTTTTCTTTTTACATCAGCTACTAAATCAGATTGATCAATCATATGGGTAATATCGGTATAAAACCGATGAGAAATAGGTACATCAGGGTCTAATAGTATTTCAATTTTTAGTGCAGTAATTCCCTTTTTGACTACCTTACGGTATTCAAAGGTGAAGGGTTCGATAGGAATCTTATTTAGTTCCTGTTCAATATACTCCATATTAGCACCCGCATCTATTAAGGCAGCTAATGTCATATCACCACTTATACCAGAAAAACAATCAAAATAAACAACTTTCATTGATTACACTCCTTCAAACATGTAATAAAAACAAAGTGTATAAATCGGAATGATTACGATTTACAAACATAGAATATGTATGTATAATGAGTAAGGATAAAAAATAAAGATGTTAACTATACATTTGGAGGTAAAGTTATATGAGAAAAAAAGGATCAATATTTATTTTATTAATGGTTGTAGCGACACTTCTTTTGCTTTCAGGATGTGCAGCACAAGAAAAGAATATAGAAGAAACACAACCAACCGTTGAGTTAGAGAAAATGGATGTTTTCACTACTTTATATGCTCAATATGATTTTAGCACAAAAATCGGGGGAGAACACGTTAATGTTATAAAAATGATTCCTCCAGGGGTTAGTCCACATGATTATGAACCAACACCAAAAGACATCGCAGCTCTTGTAAATGGGGATCTCTTTGTATATAATGGAGCAGGATTAGAAGGTTGGGTAGAAAAAGTTATTGAAAATTTAGAAGGAAAAGATTTAAAGATTGTAAATGCGAGTGAGCATATTGATTTGATTGAAGGAAGCCATCAACACCATGATGAAGATGGAGATGAACACGATGAAGATGGAGATGAGCATGAGGAGCATGGCGATGAGGATGAACATGAGCTTGCAATGGACCCTCATGTGTGGTTAGATCCAATGAATGCATTAAAACAAGCAGAAGAAATCAAAAATGCACTTGTTGAATTAGATGCTGCTAATGCAAATGATTATGAAGCCAATTATCAAGCCTTAAAGGAACAGTTAATTGCGTTGGATAATCAATATAAAGAGGAATTAAAGAATGTAAAGAGAAAAGAATTTTTTGTTTCTCATGCAGCTTTTGGTTACTTAGCTAAAAAATATGATTTAACGCAACAATCCATCAGTGGAATTATTCCAGCAGATGAACCAAGTCCATCAGAACTTGCTGAAATTATTGATCATGCTAAAGAGCTTAATATTAAATACATTTTACTTGATCCACGAGATGTTACGAAAATCAGTGAAATGGTAGCTAGTGAAATAGGAGCAAAAACAGCACTTATTAATCCAGCTGGTAATGTAAGTAAAGAGCAAATTGAGAAGGGTATAGATTATATAAAAATAATGAAAATGAATCTTGATACATTAAAAATGGCATTAAACGAATAGTGGTGATATCAATGAAAGAGGCTGTAGTCCAAATCAAAGATATGTCCTTTAAATATGGAAATGAGACAGTTTTAAGGGATATTAATTTACAAATTAAGCAAGGGGATTTTTTTGGACTAATTGGACCAAATGGATCTGGTAAATCGACGCTTTTAAAAACTATTTTGGGTTTGCTGCCGATACAGAAGGGAGAGGTTTTCCTATTTGGAAAGCCTCTTCATCAATTTCGTGATTGGGATAAAATAGGGTATGTTTCCCAAAAGGCAAATGCCTTTAATACCGGTTTTCCTGCAACGGTATTTGAAGTCGTATCAATGGGCTTGTTTGGAAAGAAAGGACTATTTCGACGTTTAAATAAACAAGATAAACAGAAGGTTAGAGAAGCAATAAAGATAGTAGGATTAAGTGATTATGAAAAAAGAAATATCGGCAAATTATCTGGTGGACAGCAGCAGAGAACCTTTATTGCAAGAGCATTAGTTAGTGATCCGAAACTGTTAATTCTTGATGAACCTACTGTTGGAATTGATGCGGATTCAACTAAGCAATTTTATCAATTATTGAGTAAGCTGAATAGGGAAATGGGTATTACTATTGTTTTAGTATCTCATGATATAGCTGTTATTACAAAGCAGGTAAATAAAATAGCTTGTTTAAATAAGGGATTACATTTTCACGGAAGCCCTGCAGAGTTTGATCAATCACGAGAGGTTTTACAAAAAACCTATGGTGTTGAGATGGGATTGATTACTCATCATCATCATATGGAGGAATCGTAAAATGTTTGAGATATTACAATATGATTTTATGCAGAGAGCATTAATAGCTGGAATGTTTGTGGGATTTATTAGTCCTACAATAGGGACTTTTTTAGTTTTACGTCGGTTATCCTTCATTGGTGATACTTTATCTCATTCCACTTTAGCTGGGGTAGCAGCAGGGATTTTACTTTGGAATCAGCCTGTTTTAGGTGGAATTATATTTGCGGTTTTAGCTGCGTTAGGTATTGACCTGTTAAGAAAAGTTTATAAGCACTACGAAGAATTATCTATGCCTATCATGATGTCTACGGGAATTGGGTTAGCTGTCGTTTTAATTAGTATATCTGATGGGTTTACTGTTGATCTTTTTACTTACTTATTTGGGAGTATTATTGCGGTAACAAAAACAGATATCATGACAGTTAGTATTTTAGCAATTGGAATTATAATAACCATATTTTTATTATATAAAGAACTGATGTATATATCCTTTGATGAGGAAGGAGCAAGGTTAAACGGTATTCCTTTTCGAGGAGTAAATTTAATTTTTACGATACTAGTAGCCTTAACGATTGCTTCATCGATGCGAATTGTTGGAATTTTACTAGTATCATCTATGATTACCATCCCAGTTGCGGCAAGTTTGCAAATAGCGAATAGTTTTAAGCAGACATTATTTTTTGCAGTCTTGTTTGCTGAATTTTCGGTTGTCAGTGGAATCTTTGCAGCCTATTATTTTGATTTAGCATCTGGTGGAACCATTGTATTAATTAGTGTATCGGTATTATTACTTACTATCCTGTATAAAAAGCTACGATATTAAGGTTTTATTTTATCTATAAAGTGGTATAATATTCGCGCTGTCATACCCCAAATGACGTATTGTTCATAGTAGTAAAACATCTCTTCAATATAACCATGGCGCCACGAATAATTCTTACCGCCAGAGATATGTTGAAATGGAAAAGCTTCTTCAGGCTCAATTGTTAAATTAATTTGATACTTTTCAGGCTTCGTGTTCATTAAATATTCGATTGGAACTAGGAAAATTTCATCTACTTCTTTAGGATTCGGTTGAAAGGATGAAGTGGATAGATAGGATACAAAAGGGTAAACAATCATATTTTGAGAATGGACATAGATATCCATTTCGTGAATAATCTCTATATCACTTATGGGAATTCCAAGCTCTTCAGAGGTTTCTCTGATTGCAGTATCCATGGTATTCATATCTTGATTTTCTACTTTTCCACCAGGAAAGCTAATGTCACCTGGCTGACGTCGAAGGGATTCTGCTCTTTTTTCAAATAGAACAGACAAGGATTGATTATGCCGCACTAGAGGGATGGTAACAGCATATTTTTTCATATATTGATGTCCTAATATGTGTTTATTTTCATTCTGTAGCTGTTTTTTTATTTTATTAAGCATCATACTATACTCCTTCTGCTTAGCTTGTAGATAAAGCCCAATTTCTGCGTTACTCCTCAATCTAGGACTCTTACGTATTTCTGTATACGCTGCGATCCCTAGATTTCGTCGCGCCTTGAACTTGGGCTTTCTTTACAAGCTAACATTCTTACAATGTATTATATTATATTATTTAGCTAATTGCTGTTGTAAATCGCCTAATAGCTTGTCAGATAATACTGTTTCAGCATGATAATTCTTATGAGTAATTTTTAGAGTGACTTTCTTTGCATCCAGGAAAGCTGCTTTTTGATCTTCATTGAAAGGAAAGTGTAGATAGTGGATGGATTGGGTATAATTTTCATTCTCCTCTTCTGCATCTCCTGGTTCGTAAGAAGTGACAACTTCATTTCCGAAAACAAGCGCCACAGTGTTTTCTATCCCTACAATAGTTTTATTAAAAGTACGCAATTCCTCTTGATTAGGAATTTCAACAAATAAAGTCATACTTATTTCATTTTGCTCAGGTAATAAGTCGTTATATACCTCTAACATTTCATTTAAGTAGCCTTCATTTGTTATACTTTCAGCACGAATCATTTCTTGTATTTGGAATAAAACAGTTAGCTTTGATTCAAACAAACCAGAAACAATATCACTGATCGAAACACGTCTTACTTTCTTTTCTTCAATAACTTCCTTTAAAAACTTTTCGTATAAATGGGTATACTGTTCATAGGGAATTAAATCTGTTTTCGTTAGCTTAGCCATGTTAAACCACCTTTCATTTTATAAGTGAATATTACACATATACAATTTTTTATAAGAATGGACTAGGTAACATTACCTAGTCCAAATAATACCAATACATATGGTATCATAATAAAGATAAGATTTGCTTATAAAACATAAATTATTCTGTAATACGCTCTAAAATTTTCTTGAATGTATTTGCATGAGCTTTTTCAGATTTAGCCATCACTTCAAACCACTCAGCAATTTCATTTAATTCTTCTTCACGAGCAACCTTTGCAAAACCAGGATACATTTCACTGAATTCATACTCTTCACCAGCAATAGCTGATTTTAAGTTATCTGAAGTACTGCCAACTGGTAGATTAGTAACAGGATCACCACCACCATGTTTAAGAATCATATCGAAATGACCAAAAGCATGAGAAGTTTCTCCATCAGCAATACGCTGGAAGGAAGCAGAAACATCTGCTAACCCTTCTACATCCGCTTTTTTAGAAAAGTAGATATAGCGTCTATTCGCTTGAGATTCCCCTGCAAAAGCAGTTTTCAAATTTTCTAATGTTTTACTATTATTAAAATTCAACATTATCACCCTTTTTATAGTTTTTTATATCTAAAGTTTATTTTAGTAGAAAATTTTGCTAGTGTCAACAATGGAGATATTAGATTATATGTAAAATGTGTATTTCTGAATGATTATCTCCAATAAAATATAATAATTATTACATAATATATATTATAAATTAATAACATCTAGATGTCTATATTCGCAAATCGAACCATTTTCAACTATATCGCTTTTAAATAAAATTATGTTAAAATATTGAATAACGATCAAGTATAATTAATAGGAGTCGATGTTAAGATGATTCACATGTTTGGTAGTACCTATGAATTAGTGGAAAACCATAAGGATGGCTGGAATCCAGAGGCATTTCGTGAACGCTATAGCGAAGTTTTGGAGAAATATGATTATATTGTTGGAGATTGGGGATATAATCAGTTAAGATTAAAGGGTTTTTTCGATACGAATAAAAGCCATATAGCAAATGAAAAGAAAATTGAAACAAAAGATGAGTATCTTTTAGAATATTGTAATTTTGGTTGTGCCCATTTTACACTTAGAAAAGTTAAAAATAACAATAGTGTAAAATAAGGAGTAGCGTTGAAATGGGGATTTATCTATAATAAAGGGAGACCTCGGTCTCCCTTTATTTACTTATGCTACTTAGAATTAAGGGAAAGCTATTAATGTTTGCTGGCTCAATGTTACAAAATATTTCGTTCCCAAGAGCCAAGGAAAGGTTGTTCTTTTTCTCAATAATAGCAGTTAGGTTTATTCCTATATCAATCACCACTTTTAAAAATAACCCTTTAGGATAGATGAAGATAATTTTCCCTTTAATGGCATTTTTGAGAAGTGGACGTTGACTAAGTAAGACATGCTCTGGGCGTATAGTATAGCCAATATATTCGGTAAGGGTAGTATCGATTTCAAGTAAATGCTGGTGTAAACGGATAAACTTTTTGTCATGCTCTATCACGATTTCACTTTCGAAAATATTCTCCGTTACAACAAAATTTGCAGCTTCCATGGTATTTGGATGATAAAAGATATCCTCTGGTGTACCGATTTGTAGCACTTTTCCTTGGTTCATGATTGCAATTCGGTCTGCAAGAAACATTGCCTCTTCAAAATCATGGGTAACATGAATCATTAATGTCTCTGTCTGTTTGTGTAGCTGCTTTAATTCATATTGGAGCATTTCCTTTGTATTGGGGTCTAATGATGATAATGGTTCATCTAATAATAATACCTTGGGCTTAGTAATTAAAGCCCGAGCTAAGGAAACCCGTTGTTGTTCTCCTCCACTAAGTGTATAGGTATTTCTATTTAATAGGGGGCTAATGTGCAACCAAGAAACGATTTCCTCTATTTTATGCACTATCTCCTTTTTGGAATATCCCTGTGCTTTTAGTCCAAATGCAATATTATCATAGACGTTTAAATGGGGAAAAAGTGCATAGTCCTGATATACGAATCCAAACCTACGCATTTCAGGAGGAGTTTTTGTAATATTGGCCTCACCTAGCCATATTTCGCCTTGATTAACAGAATGCATACCTGCTATTGTTTCTAAAAGAATGGTTTTCCCTGTACCAGTTGGGCCCAGGATGACAAAATATTCATTCTGCTGTATTTCTAAATGAATATCCTTTAATTCAAACCCGTTTAAATTAGTAGATACGTGATGTAGCTTTAACATTCCTTGATTTGATTCAGATGCAATCATGGTGTTGGCCCCCGTTCGTAGAGTTTCCTACCGCCTTTTTCAAATAAAACCATCGAAATCATTGAAATAAGAATAAGAAGTGATGAAATTATCATTAGTCCTTCTATATCTCCTGTAGACATATGTAGAAATAGTGAGATAGGAAGCGTTTCTGTTTTGAATCTTGTTGCTCCTGCTAGTATTAAGACAGCACCAAATTCACCTAATGCTTTCCCCCAAGTGATAACCAACCCTGCAATCAACCCATTTCGAATCAAGGGTAATGTAACTTTAATAAATGCTTGGATGGGAGAGTATCCTAAGGTTCTTGCCACATATTCTAAGCGAATATCAACAGATTCAATCGCTGCTTTTAGTACGGTAATTAATCCAGGAGCATTAACAAAAAATTGAGCTACAATAATTCCTAACACAGTAAATACCATATTAATTCCTATTTTTTCTAAGAAGTGTCCAAAAGAAGTTGTACCAAAAAGCAATAGAAGACTTACTCCTGAAACAATAGGAGGCAAATTCAATGGTATTCGTAAGATACTAATGACAATGTGTTGTCCTGGTAAAGAGGTTCTGGCTAATATATAAGCAATTGGTAGTGCTATTACGAATGAAAGAATAGTAGAAAGCACAGAAGTATACAAACTTAGTTTAATGGCAAAGATAATTTCTGGACTTTGAAGGGCATGATGAATGATAGGTAAGCCTCTCACTAAGACGGTACCTATTGCCACGGAAATAAATAAAGTTAATAAATACGTAATTAACTGTCCCACCTTAATAAATTTCATTAGCAATTACCTTTCAGTCTTTGCATTAAGTCAGCTAGAAGGGGTTATCTCCTTCTAGCTGCAGTTGGTTATTTTAATCTACTTTAACGGGTTGATAGCCCCATTTTTCCCAAATGCTTGTGGCTTCTGTATCAGTTATAAAATCATAAAATTTCTGTGCAGCTTCTTTTTCTTCAGAAAGCTGTAGAAGAGCCACTGGAACCGTTTTGATAAAATCCTTTAATTCAGGGGTATCAACAATTTCTAACTTCTTTTCTGCATGATGATAATTTTCTTCCCAGATAATTGCTACATCAGCTTGGTTTTCACTAACGTATAAAACTAATTCATTCACAGTGGAGGTTCGAACGACTATATTTTCCTCAACTTCACTAAGTAATCCGTTTTTATCTAATAGCTTGTTAGCTAATTTGCCAATAGGGTTTGCTTCACTATCCCCTAGAGCAACCTTTATATCTTTTTTCTGTAAATCAGCTAATGAGTGAATTCCCTTAGGATTTCCCTTTGCAACGACAAGAACAGGAATATGATACACTACCTGCTTAGAATCAAGAATTAACTCTTTTTCAGTTAAAGGTTTAAGCTCCCCTATATCACCTGGTAAATAGATATCTCCTTTTTTTGTGAGGAGTATTTGGCTATTTAATTGAGCAGAGCCTCCGAAAACAAAAGTAACATCTATTCCTGTCTTTTCTTTGAAGGTAGCACCTATATCCTCTACAGGCTTACTCAGACCAGCTCCACTATATATTAATAAGGAGGTATTCTCGTTATTAATAGACTGTTCAGATTGATTCGCAGATTCAGAAGGAATGCTTTGTTCTATATTTGTACTACCACAACCAGATAAAAGTATGATTAGTAAAGAAGTAATAAGAAGTATTGTTATTTTTTTATTCATTGTAATTCCTCCATTTTTACACTCATATCAATTGGTTTACCAGAATAGACGGAGGTAGTAATCAATGCATCTACCCCTGTATTTGCATACTCTTCCACATTATTTTCATTAATTCCACCAGCAGCTAATAATATGACATGTGGAAAATCTTTTCTAATTTTTTCTGCTCCTTTTTTTAGTACATCAGCTGAGAGCTTATCTAATTGTATTCCATCTACTCCGGCTTCACATAGACGATAAGCTTCCTCTATTGATTCAGCTTCAACAAGAACTTTCTTTTCATATGCCTTTTTTTTCATCAATGGAATCTTAGGCAGTAACCCATCCATGCCTCCCAAAAAAATCATATGTTGCTTAAAGACTAAAATGGTTTCCGATAATCCAAGTCGATGAGGGAATCCACCACCAACAACCACTCCTTTAATAGCAAGTTCCTTTGTACCAGGGAAGGATTTTCTAGTGGTATAAATATTGATAGCTGGATTGACTTTCCTTGCTTTATCCACTAGCTTTCTTGTTCTAGTAGCAATTCCTGAACAATTATCCAATATATTTAAGGATATCTTCCATGCCATATGTAAGGCTTCAGCGTTTCCTTCTACCTCTAGGAATGATTGTCCTTTATCCACTAGACTGCCTGAAGGCAGGGAATGAATGATTGTTATATTTAATTTGTTGCAGATGCGTACAACTTCTTCCGTGCCACATAAGACAGCTTCTTCACGAGTAAAAAAACGCATTCTTCCTTTTTTCTGCCCAATTTCTAAGGTGAGGGTGGTTAAATCAATATAGGGTACGTCTTCCTTAATCATTTTTTCCAAAGATTCATCCGTAAGATAGAGCATGGTAACCTCCCTAAAAAAATGTATTGCATTAATAAAAAAACCACTCCATTGAGCGGCGGATTGATAGACAAATGCATCAATCACCCCCTTTTCAAATGATGGAAGGCATACAAGTTTCCTTATACACCCTGTGGGTTTTATCAACCCAGGCCTATCTACCATAGAGGTTATCCTTAGGTAAGAAAGGCTCGGAGGAACGAAAATATATTATTCTTGTACTTTAATAATAACAAAAAAATCTTCCAACATCATCAGTTGGAAGAAAATAAATTTATTTATTGTACAATCTGTTACTTTTCTTCTTTATCCTCATTTTCAAGCTCATCTATTGGATGAGCTTGAGGATATTTACGTTCTAATCCTTCATGTAGTTCTTTGTTTTCGTAAGTAAAGGCAGAGGTATCCTGTGTACTTTCTAGGTAGGGTGTATCCTTTGTTAGACTTCTGTTCGTTGATGCTCCAAAAGGACCCTCAGGGAATTCCTCTGGTATTAGATTATCCTTTTGCGATTCCACCGTCGAAAGGTCTGAATATTCTCTGTCTCGGTAAATGATGTTATTCTTTTCTTTGATATTATCCTGCTTTGATTGATCCATTCATTACCCTCCTAATAGGTTATATATATTAGGATGTAACAAACCTATCGATTTCATTCCATTTAACTCAACTTTTAATAAAAAAATCGGCTTAGGTATTCATATAAATCCTTTGCTTCTTCTTCTGAAAGCTGGAATGCTTCCTGAATGTAATCTGGCTCCTCCAAATCATCACTACCTATAATTGCAGTTCGTCCTGATTGAATATTAACGACGAGGCTTTTTCCAAAAAAGCGATCCGTTATGATAATGGCTAAATCAAATCTTGTATTGGATTCTCCAATAAAGCTAATATATTTAATATCTGAGGTTTCTGTTTCTTCATATAAAACCATGTTATCACTCATTTGTTTTCATCCTTCCAAAATAATGTTTATTTATTTTTTACAGTTTACTTTCTATATGGACATATTATACTATAATCAATGGAAAAATATCATTCTAGGAGGGTATTTTGTGAACTTTAATCAGCTTATACCTTTTATAGAGTCGGAAGAGGAAGAGGGTTATAGACTTAACCTTTGGCAGCCTATGATGAAGCAATGGGATTTACCCAAAAATAGAACAAAAGAAAATGAGAAATTTGAACAATTTCTAAGTAAAATGATGGAGATGGAAAGGGCATGTGTTGAAGAGGGAGACGATAGACCTGTTATTTTTTTAAGAAAAAACCTTCAAGAATGTAAGATTGACATAATAAAAAGAAATGGTGAAAAGTGGACATACATTCTTCATCCTTTTGGATATAATGAGAACTGGGAGATTTTTGATGTTATAAGAGGTAACAAGAAAGAATGAATAGGAGGAAGCATTAAAGGTGAAAGCAATGACATTCGTATTTATCATTTTAGGTATTCAGATTGTATATGTCTCATTTTTTACCATTCGCATGATTTTTACATTGAAGGGGAAAAGATATCTTGCTGCCTTAGTTAGTACGTTTGAAGTTGCAATTTACATAACAGGCTTAAGTATTGTTCTAGAACGTTTAAATAACCCGTTAAAGCTGATTGCATACAGTATTGGATATGGACTAGGGGTTATCGTGGGAACAAAAATAGAAGAGCGGCTGGCATTAGGATATGTTACCGTTCAAGTAATCTCGCAGTATATTGATGAACAGCTTCCAAAAGCATTGAGAGAGAGGGGCTACGGAGTTACTTGTTGGTTTGCAAAAGGGAAAGATGGAGATAGATTGGTATTATATGTATTAACCAAAAGAAAAAATCAGTATAAGCTATATCAAGCAATAAATGAGGTAGATCCCAAAGCATTTATTATAACCCACGAACCAACCTATTTCTTTGGAGGGTTTTGGACAAAAAAGATAATGTAATAGTAATATTTGTTAATGAAATACATAAATAACATAAAGTTTTTTAATTTTTCTTTATTTTATCTTCATATTAGCTTTATAAACCTTTGCTATCCTAATAAGTAAGGAAATAAACGGGAGGGTAAAGGATGCGTATTGCAATTTTCACCGACACTTATGCACCGGAAATTAATGGGGTAGCTAAAACATTAAAACGCCTTACAGAATACTTAGATAAAAAAGGGATTGTTTATCAAGTTTTCGCTCCTGAATCAGATACCACTGTACCGAAGGTTCCTCAGGTAACGAGATTTAACAGTATGCCTTTTTTACTTTATCCAGAGGTACGATTTGCGCTTCCTAATATCATACAGCTTAAGCAAGCCCTTAAAGAATTTAATCCAACGCTAATCCACGTTGTTACACCCTTTAATATTGGATTATTAGGATTAAGACACGGGATGAAACACAACATTCCAATGGTTGCTTCTTACCACACCAACTTTGACGACTATTTAACCTATTATAATCTTGAATTTTTAGGAAAATGGATTTGGAATTATATGCGTTGGTTCCATCGCCCATTTCATAAGGTTTTTGTTCCATCTCAGACGACAAGAGAAAGATTGCTTCAACAATCCATC